>WHTS01000076.1 GCA_009377585.1 Betaproteobacteria bacterium | reverse complement strand
ACGCCTGCCCTACCCACCGACTTCCGTCCGCGCGGGGCTGGCACCGATGCAGCGCCACGTGCCATGGTCCATCGCAACCTGCCGCTTCCGACTGGCGCGCGCCGTCGCAAGGACTCTGATCCAGTGCCCATGCTGCGGCCACAGCCTGTGCGCAGAAACCACTTAGTAACACAGTAGTACTATGAAGCGCACCTTGCGTCCTTGAAAATCCTCGTGCAACACAGCGTCGAGTTCAGCGCGCAGGACATGCAATGCACGCACGACATGCTTGGAGCTGGTATCGGTCGCGATATTGGAACCGACATACGCGGTAAAGCCATCGAGATCGGCATAGATGGTCGCGGCATCCTGCCGTCTCGAATTCTTCGCGGACAGACCTTCGATATCGAGGGTCGCAAAGGGTGGCGTGCGCTTGTGGCAAGTCTCGCCCTCCACGTCCGTGACATGGAGCATGTCACGAAGATTGAGAATGTCGGCGTAGAGATGTACGCCATCAACTCGGTAAGCGACATTGCCCGCGAGGTTTGTCAGATCGGTGTCGCGAACGTACTGCTTGATTTCAATGTTCCGCAGTGGAAGTTCGTCGATCTTCGCATTGATGCGCTTCTCCGCGCGCTCTCTATTCCAGGTCCGGGTTCCCATGCATATCTCCTGCGTAGGCTGTCTCTCCCAGGCGCATCGAATGGCTGAAGGGCCGTGGCTATCAGAGCCATCGTTACCCTCGCTTCAAAATCTTTCGACGAACTGGCAATCCATCATCGTAAACCGCTTACGGCTTCTTCGAGTCTCCGCTCAAGGTCGGACAAGAGATTCCGCTTCGCGCGAAGGAAAAACTGTGCTTCGCGGTCATTCGGATTCTCGCGGAGCGCGGCGCGCTCTGCCTCGATTGCTGCGCAGAGCTCCGCGACCTCGCGGCGCAGTCGCAGCTCCTCAGTCATGAATGCGGACAACCGGGATTCCTTTCGGAGTCCCATAGTGATCCCCGAAGGTCCGGAGGAAATAGTCCTTGCGCGTGCTGTCATTGGCGCGCTCGACATAGACATCGCACGCGTATCGCTCGGCCATCAGGGGCCGGTCGTTGAGGAGATCAAGTTCGGCCAGTTGCTCCAGGCTTAGTCGCTGGATCTGCCCTGGATAGATGAACACAGCTACGTCTACGTCGTCCGGATCCGGCTTGTCGGTGGCCACCGACCCATTAATCCAGATTTCGCAGGTGATGCCGATCTGCCGGATGAACGCGATGAAGGCCCGGAACGAGCGCAGGAGCTCGATGCGGCGGGCAGGGTTCGGGAAGGGGTGCCGCCCGGATAGGCGTGGTGGTGGCTTTCGGAGGCGGGGAACTGTTGCACGAGCTCGGCGTAGCGTTCCAGCGGCGCGCGGTATAGCGACGTGAATTGCTTGCGCGAGACCGAGGTGCGCTGCCAGATATGTTCCAGCAGGCGTTGTCGGCGCGGTGTCGCCAGTAGCGATGCGGCCGACTCCGGCCGCATCAGCCCTTTGGGCGTCCCGGTGGAGGGGGCGGACGGAACGCCAATGGCTGGCGGCATCCTTTTGCGTTGGAACAGGGAGAGCATGGCGAAACCCGGCTGAGAGGCCCCACCGGAGGGCCTTTTGACCTTTTCGGGGTAGGGCCTTTCTCTTGACGCCGTTCCTTTGCCCCTTTCCAGCCCTTGATAAGCCCTTGGATATAGGCTCTTTGTTATAGGGCAACTCGTGAACCTCCACTCCCGACAATGAGGTTCTGGTCCCAACCGCTTTCCAGTTAGAGGGTTGCCCGTGTTCTACCTACGATGGCCCTTTCGTAGCAGGAAGACATCATGCCTCAGCACCGACACCGACGCGCCGGGCGGCACACGGATTGACGATGTAAGGAAAACTCCTTACGATCGAGCCGTGACAATTACGGATGGAGACGCCTTGACCATGTCCAGCATCAACGAGGAAGCCACGCTCACGTCCAAGGGCCAGATCACGTTGCCCAAGTTCGTTCGCCAAGCCCTGGGCGTGACGACCGGCGGCAAAGTGGCGTTCGAGCTACGCGACGGCGAGGTTGTCGTCACCCGTGCCGAGACCGAGCACGAAGACCCCGCGATCGGCGCTTTCCTGGGGTTGCTGGAAGCGGATATACGCGACGGCAAGAACGTCCGGGCGCTCCCGGAGGACCTCGCCCAGGCCATGCTCGCCAACGTAGGCCGCGCCAAAGACCAGGATGAAGCCATCGAGGGTGAAGTCTCTCTCTGATGCAGCGCCATGGATGGATACTGCTGTTCCATGAGTGCATCGTGGAGCAACTACGGAAGCTCCACGCGGCGGCCGAGCGCGCGCAGCGGGGCGACCCGCAAGGCTTCGAAGGCAACGCCAACGTCAAGTTGTTTCGGGCGTTGAGCCAGTTGATTCTGGAAACCGTGCCGAGCGACCCGGGGCGGGACGAGTACCGGCAAGGCAACACGTTGGGACCGGCGCGCCGTCATTGGCGTCGCGCTAAGATCGGTCGGCGATTCCGTCTGTTCTTCCGCTACGACTCCAAGGCGAAGACCATCGTGTTTGCTTGGGTCAATGATGAACAGACGCTACGTGCGGCGGGCAGCAAGTCCGATCCTTACACGGTGTTCATGAAGATGCTAGAACGAGGCAATCCGCCGGATGATTGGGAAAGCTTGGTCAACTCGAGTCGATCCGATTGGTCTACATAGGATACGCGACAAACCCTCTGCACGAGGCGACGGCGATGAAAGCGACGCTTCATACCACGAATGCAGAACGCACCGGCAGATGGCTCGCCCGTGCGTGGCGTGGCTACGCACAGAAAGAAGCTCGTGCAGTCCGATGGCTAGCGGGCAACGGCCTACCGGGTGGTGTCGTACGGCTGCTGTTCTGGATCGTGGTAATCGCCGTATTCGGCGTGTTGCTATACGCCGCGTTCTGGCTGGCGTTGCTGTTACTGGTCGCAGTAATCCTTGCCTCGCTGACGCGAGACTCGGATCGCGATGATCCGGAGGAATGGGCTATTGGCGACCAAGCGAATCACAAAAAGAGCGTCTTCTACGATCCAATCAACTACAGCGACGATCCTGATCCTCGTTTTGATGACAAGAAGTAATCAGCCGATCTCAATCATCTGATCGCTCTCATGGCAACGCCGGTGCCTTTCGAACCAGCTTGTCCGGCGGCCCTTGTTCCATCGGATAGCCCTTGAAGCGCAGATCCAGCACGAATGCCGGCCCAAGCCAATGCGGTCACCCAAAACCCAGGCAGGACAATGAACATCGTCGCCATGACGAAGTTCAGCAGCATGTCCCCGAACGCGTTGTTCAATCCCATCAGCGGATCGAAATTGCTGTGCGGGCGATTCCAGCTGAAGCCCCAGCCGTAAAGCGCATCGAGAATCGTGCTGTCGATCCAGCGTGCGAGCTGGAACCAGAAGTCCACGAAGAACAGCGCGAACTCCACACAGCTCACCGTCACGACTGTCTTCAGGTCGTAGGTGCCGTACACCAGTACGAGTGGGATGCAGATGACGAGCGCCATCTTGAGCAGCGAGAGCACCATGGGCAGCGCTTGCCTTACGATGTCCATGGCTGGAAAGAACCCCAGCGAACCCACGGTCAGCCCAACGTCGCCCGCGCCACGGCTAACGATATTGGGTAGCGTCATGCCGATCTGTCCGCCATAGTCGGTGTAGACCCGGCCTTGGTTCATCTTCTGCTGCCGCGGCGCGGCGATTGCGCGAATCACCGAGGCATTCACCTCATCCCGACTGAGAAAGCCCGCCCAGCCGGCGATCCGCGTCAAGAGGCCAGGATCGACCTGGGCCAGCAGTCGATCGCGCAAGCCGTTGTTCCCATCGGTCCACCACTGCCGGCAGTCGGGGTAGCCGGCGCCACTGGATACCTCCGCCAGCCCTGCGTCGCGCGTGCCGTCATAGGGCCAGCCTTCGCGTGGTGCCTTCGAGTGGTAGGTGTCGTAGTAGCCCGTGGTGTCGACGAAGAAGCTCGATCCGATCCAGGTGACGTCGTTCATCTGCTCGTCGGTCAGGTTTGGACGGCTCATGAACAACTTTGCGCGCGCCGGTCCATAGCAGTCGTGGGTGAAGTCGGCGACTTCCTGAGCGAGCATCCATGGGCACAAGTTCGAGGTCACGTGCACCGACGGCGGCTGGGTCCCGAAGGGCGCGCGCTGGCCGGAAACCACCGTCGACATGGCGATCGGCCAGATGCGTGCGTTCGAGTTCATCGCCGACAACCCAGGTGACTGGGCGTTTCACTGCCACAAATCACACCATGTGATGAACGCTATGGGCCACGACATCCCGACGATGATCGGCGTGGACCATCGTGGTATCGCCGAGAAGATCATCAAGCTGGTTCCCGACTACATGGTCATGGGCGAGCGTGGCATGGCGGACATGGGTGAGATGGAAATGCCGATTCCGGACAACACCCTGCCGATGATGAGCGGCACGGGCCCTTTCGGACCCATCGAGATGGGCGGGATGTTCACCGTGGTGAAAATACGCGAAGGACTTGCAGCGGGCGATTACAAGGATCTGGGTTGGTACAAGCATCCAGCGGGTACAGTCGCCTACGAGTGGACCGGTGCTGAACCGGCGGCGCAACGCCTCGCGGTGGGCTCAGCTGCCCCAAAGGCAGGACAGGAGCTGCGGGCGCGAAAACCGACGGGCCACGGCGGCCATTGATCATGATGGACACAAACAGGAGAACGGCAATGAAGCGTAGTGGCATTGTGATTCTTGTTGCTGGGATTGCGTTCGGCGGCGCGGCGTGGTCGCACGGAGACTCGCACAAAGCGACGGACAAGCCGAGCGCGATTTCCACCGAGGAGCACGCATTCGGCAGGCAAGGTGATCCGAAGAAAGTATCGCGCATGGTCAAGATCGATATGGCGGACACCATGCGATATACACCGACGGAAATCGCGGTAAAGCGCGGAGAGACCATCCGGTTCGATGTGAAGAACTCGGGCAAGGTCATGCACGAGATCGTGTTCGGCACCATGAAGGAGTTGAAGGAGCATGCCGAGCTCATGAAGAAGCACCCGGGGATGGAGCATGATGAGCCCTACATGGCGCACGTGGCGCCAGGAAAGGGTGAGCAGGTTGTCTGGCAGTTCACGAAAGCAGGCGAGTTCTACTACGGGTGTCTCATCCCGGGCCACTTCGAAGCCGGCATGGTCGGCAAGGTCATCGTTAAGTAGCTCGGAAACGTTAAGGTATCCTGATTCGGTGATTCCGGTGCAAGGCGCAGAAACCGCAATCGGCACCCATGTCAGGAACGCCCGGCCAGCGCCGGGATGGGATTTGTACCGTCATACTTGGGGAAATACATCATGATCCGTACCGCAAGTGCAGTTCTCATGCTCTCGCTTGCCCTCCCGCTTTCCGGGCTGGCCGATGACGCACACCACAAGCCGACCAACGTGGCCCAGGCTGCCGCGTCCCTTTCGGAGGGCGAGGTGCGCAAGGTCGACAAGGAGGCGAAGAAGCTAACCATCCGGCATGGACCGCTCGTCAACCTCGACATGCCGGCCATGACGATGGTTTTCCAGGTCAAGGATCCTTCGATGCTCGAGCAGGTGAAGGCCGGTGACAAGATCCGCTTCCAGGCCGACAAAGTCGAGGGCGCTTACACCGTGACCCGTATCGAGCCCGCCAAGTAGCACGGCCTTGTTACTTCCAGCCGAAGCCTTATGATGCCCGCTTGCGCTCGCTATGCCGCCTTCCTGAAGCTGGAGCGGCTCGGCCTGAGGCGCCTGTCTCTCTCTCTCGCGACTGAATATATGAGCGATCGTATCGGAACGAGGGCGCTCCGCATCGGCATCACGCTTTCAATTACCGCCGGAATAGCTTACGTATTCTGTGCAGCCGCATGGGCGATGTGGCACGAGCAGGCTCTCGACTTTCTCAATGGTCTATTCCACGGACTCGACTTTCGCAGGATTCTCCTCGCCGAGAGCGAGTGGGGACTATGGATGTTCTTGTACCCGCTCGCCGTCGTAAGCGTTGCGGGATTTATCGTCGGCGCAATCCATGAAGTGGTGAAAGACCTGCTGGACAAGATCTTCCGATAGAAGCGGTTTACTGGTGCGCAGCGAGCTGCCCGAACAGGCCGAGCGGTCCAGCATTGCCCCTGCACGGCGAAGTACAGAGCACACTTGACTTTGGAGTGCTGACCCGGGATTACAGTTGCTCCTCGGGCCTGCTCCTCGAGATCGGGTCGCCGGGTTCGAACTGGACCATTGCTTGGAGAAGCTCATGGCAACCAAACGAAAAGTCGAGGTGTTCAGCGCGGGATGCTCCATCTGTCAAGCGACGATCGATCTTGTAAACCGACTCGCCTGCGATGCGTGCGAAGTCTCCATTCTCGACATGAACGATATCAATGTCGCGAAGCGCGCGCGCGATCTGGGCGTTCGCACGGTGCCTGCCGTGGCGATAAATGGTCAATTGGCGTCATGCTGCACCGGCGCGGGTGTGGACGAGCAAGCGCTGCGCGCCGCAGGTCTGGGACAGCCGTAGAGCCGACAACGACCGGTGGGCGAGGCCTTGGCTTCTCGCCGATGCCTCGGATGAGGCCTCGAACCTATTGACCCTGGTCCCTACTCCAAGCTTTACGCTTGTGGACGCGGTCAGAGGACGGCCATGTACACGATAGGCAAGGCGGCCATGCTCGCCGGGGTGACTCCCGATACGCTGCGCTATTACGAAAAGGAGCGGCTGATTACGCCCGCGTCCAAGACCGCATCCGGCTATCGGCTGTATGACGATGGGGCACTGCAGCGCATTCGGTTCATAAAGACCGCTCAGCACTGCGGTTTTTCGATCTCCGAAATCCAGGAGTTGCTGAAGTTGAAGCGCTCCGACGCTGCTTGTTGTGAAGACGTCCGGGCCATCGCAATCGAGAAGCGCTTGCGGATCGAATCCAAGCTCCGAGCGTTGCAAGCGATGTCGGCTGCACTCTCCGATCTTATTGAACATTGCGAAGGCGGGAGGGCACACATCGACGACTGCGCTATCCTGGCTGCCCTAGAAAACGGTATCCGAGAGGCGGGCGGTGAGCGTTAAGATCGAGGTGATCGCCGTGCCGGGCTGCAACAAGCCGCGCAGGGCGGAACTGCGAGCGGCCGCAGTATCGATGCTGGGCGAGGCTCATGTAGTTTGGCGAGAGGTGAACGTGCTCGAGCTCGACGCTCTCGACTTTGCGGTTTCTCTCAGAGTGCTGAGCATGCCGGCATTCGCCGTGAACGGCGAATTGAAATTTTCGTCGCTGCCCTCGCCAGAGCAGTTCCGGGCCGTGCTGAGCGATCTGGACTTAGCTGATGGATGCTGAGGCGCTGCGCCAGGCAGTCGCCGGCCATGGGTGCGGCCCTGGGCACAGGTACGGCTGGTTCTTGACGCTCCTCGCTCCCATACCTGCATGACGCGTCTTCGCTGTGCGCACCTGCTAGGCAGCCGATGGCTGGAGCGGTTCTCCGGGGAAGGACAAGATGAACGTCGTACGGCCCGCGTCACACTCGATCCATACCCGGCCTCCGTGCAGACACATGATCGACTTCACGATGGCAAGCCCTAGCCCAGAACCGGCCGTCGATCCGGTACGCGAATCGCTGATCCGGTAGAACCGCTCGAATATTTTGCCCCTCTCTTGCTCCGGGATTTCCCGGCCTGGATTGGATACCCTGACCTCGGTCGCCCCATCTGCGGACCTCCGGTCGGTCAATTCGATGGTGCCGGATTGGGGCGTGGCGCGGATAGCGTTCGCCACCAGATTGGAGACGGCCCGTGTCAACAGTGACGGATCGGCATAAACCTCCAGAGACCCCCGAGTGGCTATTGATACCCCGCGCTCGTGCGCGAGCGGCTCGAAGTAGTCGCCGATGCGCGCGAACTCGGCCGCGATTCGCAACCGTTCGGGGCGCAGGGACAGCTGGGCATTGTCCGCGCGCGCAAGAAAGAGCATCCCTTCGATCATCCGCGAGAGCCGCCCCAGTTCTTCGGTGCTTGATTCGATAATGCTGCGGTACTCGTCTGCACTACGTTGCCGGGATAGCGCGACTTGCGCCTCGCCAAGGAGGTTGCCGAGCGGAGTCCTCAGATCATGTGCAATGTCGGAACTGAACTGCGAAAGACGATTGATTGAATCCGCGAGCCGATCGAGCATGGCGTTGTAGGCGGTCGCGAGCGGTATGAGCTCGCCCGGCAGACCCGCGAGATCGATGCGCTCGTCGAGCCGGCTTGCCGAGGTACGCCCAGCTACCCGAGCAAACGCCTGCAGGGGGTTCAATCCGTGCTTGGCGGCCCACAGGCCCAATGCGCCGGCGACGATGGTACCCACGAGAATGCCTGTCACGATGCTGGCGCGGTAGGCGGCCAGTAGCCTCACCTCCTGTGAAACATCCAGGATCAGTGCAATGAGCACTCGGCTTTTCGCCGATGCTCCGACGCGTCCCCACGCGCTCACGGCTCTGAAGCGGCGCCCGTCTTCCACGGTCCACTCGAACACGGGCGCTTGTTCGCCTTCAACGCTTGGCGAGTCGATCAAGCGCTCCGGTAGCTCAGCGGCCGAACTTGTGAGCAGGACCCGGCGAGCCTCGTTCAGAATCACCAGGTGAAGACCCTGGTGGCCGACGACGATTTCGAGCCAGCCTTGGGGATTGCGCTCGATCAGCTCCGCGGAGTCCGAATCCGTCAGCTTGTGGCGAACGAGCTCGACCTTGCCGTTGAGGTCCTGCAGGTCGCGCGAGGCGAGCTGCTGGGTCAGGGCATGGTGCAGAAACAGTCCCATTGCCGACAAGATCACGAAACTGACGGCCGCAAACAGCAGGCTGAGCCGCCCGGTCAGAGACGCGGAAAAGCGTCGTAGCCCGCTCACGTGCGCGCCTAATCGCGAACTTCCAGGACGTATCCCATGCCACGTATCGTATGAATGAGCTTCCGCTCGAAAGGATCGTCGACTTTGGCGCGCAATCTTCGAATGGCAACATCCACCACGTTCGTATCACTGTCGAAGTTCATGTCCCAGACTTGCTCGGCGATGTAGGTGCGGGAAAGTACTTCTCCCGGTCGGCGCAGCAACAACGACAGCAGCGCGAACTCCTTGGGCGTCAGGTCGATCCTCTTTTCGCCTCGTGTCACTCTGCGCCTCACCACGTCGACGTTCAGGTCGTCTGCCTGCAGAACCTCCGGCTCGCGTGCCGGGCCGCGCCGCAATACGGTGCGAAGGCGTGCCAGGAGTTCGGAGAACGCGAACGGCTTGACGAGATAATCGTCGGCGCCGAGCTCAAGGCCTTTGACGCGATCCGCAACGGCGTCACGCGCCGAGGCCCGCTCGTGCCTGTGATGTACCAGTCGGAGTTGTGGTTTTCATAAATGGCATTCGCAATGCGCGATTCGATTTCCACGCCCACGATGAAGGCATGGAGAAATTCGGCACCGCTGATTTTGCGCCGTTCCGACAGCGCGAAAAGCGCCGAAGCGACCGGCACGCTGGGATGCAGCAGTGTGCGCAAATGCGTGTCGTCGAAATCGAAGACGTGCGAGCTGATGCCGTTCACCAGCGCGGCGTGCATGAGATCGAGCCGTTCGCGGCGGCCGAGCACGGTGGCCTGCGGCATCGCCCGATGCGCATCGAGCGCCGCAAGTGCGTGATTCACGGCATCCTGCCGCGACCCGCCCACGGCGCAACCCAGCCAGTTCACTATCGAGCGCACCCCCTCGCGCCGCGCCCCGTCCGGGATATCGGCAATCCGGGATGCGACGATGTAGCGCGCAAAGCGACGCGTGATTTCGGGGGTCGGGCGTGGGCCGGAAGTACCGTTCACGGCTTCTATACGTAATCCTTGTACTTTTCGAGCAAGCGCACCGGCTTGGACAGCGCGTCGCGGCGGAATGGATCGCCGAGCTCGCGCGTGACCATCACTTCCAGCACGGTCGTGCGGCCTTCGCTCTGCGCATCGCACGCTGCGCGCAGGGCGGGACCTGCGTCCGACAATTCGTCGACGACGAGCCCGTCGGCGCCCATCGATTTCGCGATCGCCGAAAAGCTCGGGTTTTCGAGATTGGTGCCCACGAAACGGCGGCTGTAGAAGTCGACCTGGTTCTTCTTTTCCGCGCCCCACTGCCGGTTGTTGAATACGACTGCAGTGACGGGGATCTTCTCGCGCACGCAGGTGAGAATCTCGCCGAAGCTCATGCCCCAGGCGCCGTCACCCACATAGGCGACCGCAGGCCGGTCGGGCGCGGCCACTTTCGCGCCGACGATCGTCGGGAAGGCGTAGCCGCAGTTGCCGAAGCTCATCGCCGCAAAGAAGCTCCTCGGCTTCTCGAAGCGCAGATAGCTGTTGGAGACCGAACAGATGTTGCCGATGTCGGTCGATACCATCGCACCGGCCGGCATCGCGCCCTCGAGCTCGCGCAGGGCCTGGCGCGGATGCATTTCCTTCGCGCCCTTGATGACATCGAGGCTGTAGGGATCGCGCTCGTGCGTCCAGGCGCCGAGCTCCGCTTCCCAGGCTGCCTTCTCTTGGCGAATCTCTGCAAGCCGCGCCTCGCGTGTCGCCGCGCCGGCTATCGTGCGTTGCCGGAGACGTTCGACGAGCGCCTCTGCCGCGGCCTTGGCATCTCCGCAGATGCCTACCGAAATCTTCTTCACCAGTCCGAGCATCTCCGGATCGGCATCGACCTGAATGATTTTTGCGGCTTTGGGCCAATAGTCGAGGCCGTGCTGCGGCAGCGTGCCGAACGGCCCGAGGCGGCTCCCGAGTGCCAGCACCACGTCGGCTTTCGAGATGAGCTTCATGCCGGCCTTGGAACCCTGGTAGCCGAGCGGCCCGCACCAGAGTGAATGGCTCGCCGGGAACGAGTCGTTGTGGAGGTAGCTGTCGACCACCGGCGCGCTCAGGAGCTCGGCCAGCGTCACGCAAGCTTCAACGCCGTCCGACATCACCACGCCGCCGCCCGAGAGAATGACGGGAAACTTCGCCGAAGCGAGAAGGTCGGCCGCCTCGTTCAAGGCCTGTTCGCCGCCCGCCCCGCGCTCGATGCGTATCGGTTGCGGAATCTCGTGGTCGTGCTCCCCGTAGAAGTAGTCACGTGGAATGTTGAGCTGGGCGGGCCCCATCTTGAGCATGGCACGATCGAAGCAGCGTCCGGTGATCTCGGCCATGCGCTTCGGGTTGTTGACGTGTCCCTGGAACCTGGTGATCCTGGAGAAAATCGGCAACTGATCGGTTTCCTGGAACCCGCCGAGACCCATGCCCATGCTGCCCGACTCGGGGGTGATCACCACCACGGGCGTATGCGCCCAGTAGGCGGCTGCCACCGCGGTCACGAAATTGGTGATGCCCGGCCCGTTCTGCGCGATGCACACGCCGTGACGGCCGCTCACCCTCGAGTAGCCGTCGGCCATGTGCCCCGCCCCCTGCTCGTGCGCCACGGGGACATAGCGGATGCCCGCTGCGGGAAAAAGATCCATGGCATCCATGCAGGCCGACCCCACGATACCGAACACGTCCGTCACGCCGTTGGCGACCAGTGTTTCGACGAACGCCTCGGAGTGCGTCATGCGCGTGACGCCGGAAGCGATGGTGCGTTGGAGACTGCGTTCGGGTTTTCCCATATCAAGCTCCTTTTGCGTGATTTGCGCTCGAGCTCCATACCCGGCCCGAAACGCGCATGGAACACTACCGCCAACGCCGAAACGTTGCAATCAATTATCACGTGACAAAGGAGTTAGTCTCATATTACGATAATTCGCATGCCACATCGGATCATCAATAGCGCCGGTGTTTCTCCGAATCGCGTCCGACCCGAATCGGTCGTACGGCGCGCGATAGCGGTGCTCGAAGCCGTCGCGCGCGCCGGTGACGGTGTTTCGCTGTCCACTATCGCCTCGAATGCGAGCGTCCCGAAGCCCACGGCCTACCGTCTGCTGCGCGAGCTCGCGGAAGCGGGTTTCGTGCGGCGGGAGGCGGCAGCGCAGGGCTTCAGCACGGGTCCACGGCTCGAGCAGCTCGCGCTGGCCCTCATGCAGAACGGCCACTCGCGCACGACACGCCACGCCATCCTCAGCCGGCTGGTCGAGGAGCTGGGCGAGACTTGCAACATCACCGTGCTCGACGGAAGCCAGGTCCTGTACGTCGACCGTGTGGAGAGCAATTCGCCGCTGCGCGCGCACCTGCAGCCGGGCTCGCGCGTGCCGCTCTACTGCACCGCGAGCGGAAAGCTTTTCCTGGCGCGGCTGACCAGGGCCCGTCGCGACCGCCTGCTGGCGCAGATCGGAATCGTGCGTATCACTGCGCGCACGATCGTCGATCGCAGCGCCCTCGAGCTCGAGCTCGCGCACATTCGAAAGGGCGGTTACGCCATCGACGATGAGGAGTATGTAGCAGGTCTGTTATGCGTGGCTGTGCCGGTCATCGACCGGCGAGGCAGGACGGTCGCCGCGGTCGCGGTGCAGGCGCCGGTGACACGGTTGCCTCGCGAGCGCGTGGCACACGTGCTGCCTGCGCTGCAGCGCGCGGCGCAAGAGCTTGCGGTCACTTATAGCGAGAAGAGCGACAACACGGCGAAGCGCAACGGCCGCGCGCGCCGCGCTGCGTGATCTCCCTACAGCCGTTGCGCTCGCGGCCAAAAAGGAGGAACGAATGAAGTGGAAAGCTGCAGTACTGACGCTATGCCTCGCAGGCGCAGGCGCTTCGGCACCCGCTGTCCATGCTCAGGACAAATATCCCTCGCGTCCCATCCGCATCCTGATTCCGTTCCCGCCAGGCGGCGCGGCGGACACGATCGGCCGCAGCGTGGGCGAGCAACTCGCGACGCAGCTCGGGCAGCCGGTCGTCATCGACAATCGGCCGGGCGTCGCGGGCCGGCTCGCGACCGAAATGCTCGCGCGCGCCGAGCCCGACGGGCACACGCTGCTCGTCGGCGGCGTCGGCCCCATGTCGATCAGTCCCGCGGTTTACAAAAAGTTGCCCTATGATACGCAGCGCGATTTCCTGCCGATCACCCTCGCCGCTGAAATCATCAACGTCATGGTGATCAATCCTTCGAGCGGTGTGAAAACCGTGAGCGAGTTCGTCGACTGGCGGAAGAAGCGCCCCGGCGACGTCCGCTACGGCAGCTCGGGTCCCGGCCAGCTCGATCATCTGGCGGGCGAATTCTTCCAGCGCCTGGCGAATGTGACGATGACTCACGTGCCGTACAAGGGCGGCGGCCCCGCGCTCATCGATCTCGTGTCGGGCGATCTGCAGGTGATGTTCTCGACCTATGTCGTGGCGGTGCCGCACATCAAGTCCGGCCGGCTGCGGGCATTGGCCGTTACCACGCCCAAGCGCCAGCCGCTGCTGCCCGATCTGCCGTCCGTCTCCGAAACCGTGCCGGGCTTCGGCGTGAGCAACTGGAACGGCATATTCGCGCCGGCGAAAATACCCGCCGCCGTGGCGGACCGGCTGTTCGCTGAACTGAACAAGGCGTCTCTTGCGCCGGAAGTCAAAAGACGCCAGAACAACGCGGGCATCGAACCCGGCGGCAGCGCCTCGCGCGCGGAGTTCGCCCGGTTCCTGCGCGACGACACGGCGCGCTGGGCGAAGATCGTCAAGGACGCGCGGATCAACATCGAGTAGGCCCGCTGCCGTGCGCCGTACCGGCGCCCGTCGCTTCAATTGGAAGGATAGAGTTCATGGCGTTTCACCGATTCGAGGATTTCAAGAGCAATTTCCTGACGCCGCACCTGTCGACGGGACAGGCGCCGGTGATCGAGGGCCGATACATGTATTTCTGCCTGCTGCACAAGAAAGCCGGCACGGGCTCCGAGCTGCACTACCATCCGAACGAGCTGCTGATTTTTCCGGTCAGCGGAAAGATCAATGCGATCGTCGGCAAGGATCGCCGCATCATAGAGCCCGGTACGTTCGTGCATGCGCCCGCGTATGCGCGGCATTCCATGCGTGCCACGGAGGACGGGGATTGCCGATACCTGTATATCAAGGACAAGACCTGGACCGTGGTCGGTCTCGCGGAAGACGAGGCGGTGCCCGACCAGGCGATGACGGTGGACGAGGTCAACCGCAAATACAGCGTCGGCGACCGCGACAGGCACCAGAAAGCGCCGGGCACCTCGCAGGCCATCGTCGACGGCCTGCCCGTCTGCTTCTATCCGCTCATGAGCACGCTCGATGCGCCGCCGATGTCGGGCCGCCACGTGACATCGATCGAGGGTGAGAGGCTCGCGTTCGACCTGTTCGAGGTGCCGGCGGGCAGGGACGAGCCGCGGGCCGGCGCCGCGCACGAGATGTTTTTTTATGTCCTGAGCGGCGAGCTCGATGCGCAGTGCGCGCGGGAACGCAAATCGCTGCGGTCGGGCGACATCATGCACGTCTCGCGGGGGGAGGCCTACGGGCTCGAGGTCAAGTCGCCGTTTGCACGCTATACGGTCGTGCGCTCCCTGCCTTATCTCGAGCAGCGCATCGATAACATGACGCCCGAGGAGGCCGAGCAGGCGCGGGTCAACGTGAAAGCCAACTGAAGCGGACGTCCATCACGACGAGGCGAGGCCGTACGCGGTGGTTACAAATAGTCGATTTTCTTCCAGTCCGTAAGCGGCACCACGTTCTTGCTCATGCCGGGCCGGCGGTCGGCGCAGATCTGCCCTTCCTTCATGACCACCGCAATGAGCTTCTTCTCCTGCAGCACCCGAATGTCGGCGAGCGGGTCGCCATCCACCGCGACGATGTCGGCGAGCTTGCCCGCTTCGAGCGTGCCCAGGTGGGCGTCGATCTTGAGCGCCTGCGCCGCGTTTCTGGTCGAGGTCATGAGCGCATCCATCGGTTTCATGCCGAGTGCGACATAAACCTCGAGCTCCCACGAATTGGTGCCGAAATGCGGCTCGAAGCCCATGTCGGTCCCCATCGCGATCTTGATGCCGGCCTTGTACATCTTGCGGAACGTCTCGTAGCAGTGGGGCTGCAGGCGTTTCAGCTTGTTCAGCACGAATTCCGCCGTGCCGAGCTCGCGTCTTAGCTGGATCGCGTGATCGGTGCGATGGGCAAGCGTCGGCGTGACCGGTATGCCGGCCTTCGCGATCATGTCTATGGTTTCGTCGTCGGAAAACACCATGTGCTCGATGGTGTCGGCGCCGGCCTTGATCGCCATGCGCTGCGCGCCGGTCGTGAAGCAGTGCACCGCGGCGCTCTTGTGATAGGCATGCGCCTCGTCGACGATCGCGTCGAGCTCGTCCTGCGTCATGTTGCGGATATCGGGCTCTTCCTTATCGGTTCCGCCGCCGCCCGAAGCGCAGGTCTTGATAACGTCGCACCCCCACAGCAGGTTGAGCCGCGCGAGCTTGCGCAGCTCGTAAGGGCCGTCCGCCGTGTTGAATCCCGAGCGCGGCATCGCCCGCGGCTGGATGAGATCGAGATGCGAGCCGGTGATCGTCGTGAAGCCGCCGATCAGCATGCGCGGCCCTTCGAGGATGCCGGCTTCGATCGAATCGCGGACCGCGCACAGCTCCTTGGTGAAGAGCCCATGGCTCGAATTCATGCCCAGGTCGCGCAGGGTCGTGAATCCCATCTCGAGGCAGTTCTGCGCGTGGAAGAGCGCGTACATCTGCTGCAGCTCGGGCGTCACCTCCCATTGCGCAACGCGATGGTTGTGAAACGTCATGCAGTTGAACATCGCCGTATGAATGTGGCAGTCCATCATGCCGGGCATGAGCGTATAGGCCGACAGATCGAGCGTTTCGACGCCAGGCTCGATCTCGAGCCGGCCCTGCACACCGACCGCCGTGATGCGCGGCCCCTGCAGCAGCAGAATGGGCTTGTCGACCACGGGCCCGCCGTTGCCGTCGATCAGCCTGCCGCCCAGCACCGCAACGCGCTTTCCGGTGGCCGGCTTCGCGGGCCATGCGGCCTCGGGCGTCCACCATGGCTCATTAATCGTCATCGGTTCTCCTGCGGTGATAGCGAACGGGCGTATGGACGGCGGCGTTCGTGCCGTGTCTGTTGTATTTTCCTGCGGTTTGTCTATTGTATGCGGTCGCCCGCCGAGGCGGGCGACAGGAGCGGCAAATGACGAACACACCCGGAGTTGCGTCGCGCGTGCCGGTTTCCCTGATCACCGGGTTTCTCGGCAGCGGCAAGACGACGCTGCTCAACCATCTCCTGCAGGACCCCGGCCTCGCCCACAGCCTCGTGATCATCAACGAATTCGGCGAGGTGGGGATCGATCATCTGCTCGTAGCGACGCCGAGCGAAAACATGCGGCTGCTCGCGAACGGCTGCCTGTGCTGCGCGGTACGCGGCGATCTGGTGGACACGCTGGCCGATGCATACCGCAAACGCGAGGCGGGCGTGATACCGACGTTCGATCGCGTGCTGGTCGAGACTACGGGGCTCGCCGATCCCGTTCCCATCATCCAGACGCTGGTGACGGACGAGGAAGTTGCGCCCTGGTTTCGTCTGGACACGGTGATTGCAGTCGTGGACGCGGTGCACGCGCAGAGCCAGCTCGATAACCACTCCGAGGCGGTGAAGCAGATTGCAGTCGCGGACCTGCTGCTGCTGAGCAAGACGGATCTCGCCGATCCCACCGGCGCGCTGCGGCTCACGGACCGCCTCGCGCAGATCAATCGTGCGGTCGAGATCGTTCCGGTACTGCGCGGCGCCATCGACCCGCGGCTGTTGTTCGGACGCTCGGCGCTGACGCCGCGCGCGCAATCGCGTGATGTCGAGCGCTGGCTGGGCAGCGGACACGCCGCGGTCGCCGGCGGCTGCATGCTCGAGTCGCACGAGCACTGCGATCATGACCGCGCCCGCGCGCGGCACGACGACCGCGTGCAGACTTTTACCCTGTTCCATGACGCGCCCGCCTCGGCGCAGGCGCTTGCAACGTGGCTTATGCTGCTCGCGAATTTTCGCGGCATCAACCTGTTGCGCGTCAAGGGATTGATCAACGTCGAGGGACGCCCGGTCGTGGTGCAGGCCGTGCAGACGGTCATACACGAGCCGGTCGAGCTGGAGCACTGGCCGAGCGCGGAGCGCAGGTCCCAAGTGGTGTTCATCGTGCGCGATGCGGACCGCGCGCAGTTCGAGCGGTCGCTCGATGCGCTTTCGATCGGCGCGGAAAGCGGCGGAGGGAAATTGCTGGATCCTGCGGCCTACGCGAGGTTCCTCGAAGTGGCGAAGACGCTGAGATGAAGAGGTGACGGGAATGGCAGGCGAGCAGGCAAATAATGCGGTGTCCGAAGCCGCGGTCGTTACCGGGGCGAGCGCGGGGATAGGCGCCGCGGTCGCCAGGTCATTGCTCGATCGCGGACTGACGGTAGTGACGCTGCAGCGCTCCGCGCCGAAATTCTCACACCCGAATCTGCATTTCCGCGCGGTCGATCTCGCGAATCCCGCGGCAACCCGGGAGGCCGCGCAGCAGGTGGCAGCCGACTTCCCGGTCCGTTACCTTGTCAACAATGCGGGCGCCAACCGCCCCGCGCTGCTCGAGCGGGCCACGATAGACGATCTCCAGCATGTAACCGCGATCACGCTCGGCGCGAGCATGCTGCTCATGCAGGCGTTCGTGCCGGGCATGCGTCTGGCCAGGTTCGGCCGCATCGTGAGCATCTCGTCGCGCGCGATCATGGGCAAGAGCTCGCGCACCGTTTACGCAAGCGCGAAGGCGGGGCTCATCGGCATGACGCGTACCGTCGCGGTCGAAGTCGGCGGCGATGGCATCACCGTCAACGCCGTCGTGCCGGGCCCGGTCGCACCGAGCTGTTCGACAACGGCCACCCGGTGGGCAGCGTCAAGCGTCAGACCGTCATCGATGGCGTGCTCGTCAAACGGGTGGGCACGCCCGCCGACATCGCGCGTGCAGTGCTGTTTCTTCTCGATCGCGATGCGGGCTTCATTACCGGCCAGGCGCTTTTCGTCTGCGGGGGAACGAGCGTCACGGGCACCGGCGGTGCGTGATCTGCTGTCAGGGCCGGCCGCTGGCGTTGACGCAGGCGGGGGGGACGATAACAATGTCCGAGAGGAGGACCTCATGACATTTCTGATTCGTGGCAACGACAAGCCATTGGGATTCGAGATTCTCGGCGTCGATCTCTCGCAGGAGCTCGATCGCGAGACGGTTACGAGAATCGAGCAGGCGATAGTCGAGCACTCGGTCGTCGTGATCCGGGACCAGAAGCTCACGCCCGCTCAGCACGTCGCGTTCAGCCGGCGCCTCGGCGAGCCGGCCATACACACCAATAAGAACTACCTCCTCGCCGAGCACCCTGAGATCTACATCGTTTCGAACATCGTCGAGAATGGGCGCAACATCGGCGTCGCGGACGCGGGGCCGACATGGCATTCGGATTTTTCCTACCTCGCCGCACCGGCCAAGTACTCGCTGCTATATGCGATCGAGGTGCCGGTGATCGACGGCGTGGCGCGCGGCGATACGTCTTTCGCCAGCACCTTCGCTGCATACGACGCGCTTCCCGAAAACCGCAAGCACGAGCTGGCCGGCCTCAGGATTGTCTATGGCTACGGCGGCCAGTACGAGAAACGCCGGCAGTCGGGCTCGAAGCTCGTCCCGCTTATGGAGGAGGAGAAGACGCCGGATGTCGCGCATCCGGTCATCCGCACGCATCCGATAAGCGGGCGCAAATCCATCTTCGTGAGCGACGGTACGTCCGTCGGCGTGCAGGGCATGTCAGAGGACGAGGGGAGGCAGCTCGTGCGCGAGCTGGTCGAGCATTGCACACAGCCGGAGTTCGTCTACCGCCACCAATGGCGCGCAGGGGACCTGGTCATCTGGGACAACTGCTCGTCGCTGCACCGCGCCAACAGCAAGGATTACGAGCTGCCTTACCGGCGGCGCATGCATCGAACGACCTTGGCCGGAAGCGTGCCGTCCTGATGAATTTCATGTCGTCGAGGGCGGTGTATGCAGTTGCCGGCGCGGGCCTGATTGCGGCGAGTACGCTCGCGCTCGCGCAAAAGCCGTCGCAGGAGGCTCCCTACCCATCGAAGTCGATACGAATGATCGTGCCTTTTGCCCCGGGCGGCGGCACCGACATCATCGGGCGCCTGGTTGCTCAGGAGCTCATTGCAGCGTGGGGACAACCCGTGATCGTCGACAATCGCGGCGGCAGCGGCGGCACCATCGGTACGAACCTTGCGGCGAAGTCGACCCCTGACGGCTATACGATGGTGCTGTGCAGTCTCGGCTTGACCTACGCCACTGCGCTGTACCGCGACCTCCCTTACGATGCGCGCAAGGATCTCACCCCGATTTCACGCGTCGCGTCGCAGCCTTTCGTTTACGTCGTAACTCCGTCCATAGGGGTGAGCTCGATGAAAGAGCTGATCGCACTTGCCAGGTCCAGGCCCGGCGAGCTTCGATACGGCTCGGGCGGCGCCGGAGGCGCATCGCACCTCGGCACCGAGCTGCTGCGCACGATGACCGGCATCGATATGGTGCATGTTCCGTACAAAGGCACGGCTCCTGCGTTGACGGCGATGCTGGCTGGCGAGATCCACGTGCAGTTGATCGGCATTGCGACCGTCCTGCCACATATCAAAGCCGGCCGCATGCGCGCGCTGGCGGTAAGTGGCGCCCGGCGTTCCGCCGTGGCTCCCGAATTGCCCACCGTTGCCGAAAGCGGTGTCGCGAGTTATGAGTTCGATGTCTGGTATGGCATGCTGTTCCCGGCCGGAACGCCGCACCCGATCGTAGACAAAGTCAATGCAGAAATAAACCGGGCGCTCAAATCCTTGGCGCTTGGGCAGCGCTTTGCCGCACTAGGCCTCGAACCCGCGGGCAATACACGTGAAGAGTTCGCCAAATTGATACGCAGCGAAATCGCGAAGTGGCATAAGGTCGTGCAGGCCGCGAAAATTCGCATTCAATAACTGCGCAGCGAGTGGTTCGAGCCCCGCTCTGCTCTCAACCTAGCTCGAACCCAGGCATCTGCGGATTAACAATCGCCGAGTCGAACTGCAGAATGATCAATCGAGGCCGCAATGGGAGTCACAGACGAACCGGGTCCGCTGCTGGAAGTGAGAGGCGTGACGCTGCAGTACAAGACCCGTGATCATCTGATCACTGCCACGTATCGCGTCGACTTCGATGTTTACAAGTCGGACCGTTTCGTGATCCTCGGCCCTTCAGGCTGCGGCAAGTCGACGCTGCTCAAGGCCGCGGGTGGCTACATGCGCCCGGTTGAAGGCTCGATGCGGTTGAACGGTCAGACAATTACCCGACCCGGCGCCGACCGCGTCATGGTGTTCCAGGAGTTCGACCAGCTCCTGCCGTGGAAGACCGTGAAGGAAAACGTCATGTTCGCGCTCACCGCGAGCGGCAGGCTTCACGGACGCGAGGCCGCGGGGAGGGCCATGCACTACATCGACAAAGTGAAGCTCGGCAAGTTCGCCGGCGCGTATCCGCACACGCTTTCGGGCGGCATGAAGCAGCGCGTGGCGATCGCGCGCGGCATGGCGATGGAGCCGGACATCCTGCTCATGGACGAGCCCTTTGCCGCGCTCGACGCGCTGACGCGCCGCAAGATGCAGGAAGAGCTCCTCCAGCTGTGGGACGAGACGCGCTTCACCGTTCTCTTCGTGACGCACTCGATACCGGAAGCGGTGCTCGTTGCCAATCGCATCCTGCTCATGACGCCGCATCCGGGGCGCGTGAAGGCGGAGTTGAACAGCGACGGGACCGACGGCGCGCGTGCCGGTCATGGGAGGCTGTCCGAATACATCCACGAGCTGCTGTTCGCAGACGGGATCGAAGACGAGGAGGGCGGCCATGGCGAATGAAGTCGCGATCGAGAGGCCCGAGTTCGTGCGGGACGTGCAAGCCGCGGGTTTCGGCGTGGTCGAGAAGCCGCTGGGCGCGTGGGAGCGTATCTACAGCCAGGGCGCGATCCGCAAAGCGGTGTTGCTCTTTCTTCTGGCAGCGCTCTGGGAAGTCTACGCACGCATTCTCGACAATCCCCTGCTCTTCCCGACATTCAGCGACACCGTCACCGCTTTTTACGAAGGCATGGTGAAAGGGCAGCTGCTCGATCGGGCATGGTTCTCGATCAGGCTTCTGCTTCAGGGCTATGTCGCGGGCCTGTTGCTTGCGGGTCTGCTGACCGCTTTTGCAATCACGTCGCGGCTCGGCAACGATTTCCTGGAGACGCTCACGTCGATGTTCAATCCGCTGCCGGCGATCGCGCTGCTGCCGCTCGCGCTGATCTGGTTCGGACTGGGCGCCGGGAGCTTGATCTTCGTGCTGATCCATTCCGTGCTGTGGCCGGTGGCATTGAACACCCACTCGGGTTTCCTGTCGGTCTCGCAGACGATGCGGATGGTCGGCCGCAATTACGGCCTCTCGGGCCCGCGCTACGTATTGAAGATTCTGATCCCTGCCGCGTTCCCTTCGATCCTCACCGGGATGAAAATCGGCTGGGCGTTCGCGTGGCGCACGCTCATCGCCGCGGAGCTCGTATTCGGCGTCTCTTCGGGCTCCGGCGGCCTCGGCTGGTTCATCTACGAGAACAAGAACCAGCTCGACATTCCGAACGTCTTCGCCGGCCTGTTTACGGTGATCCTGATCGGCCTTGCGGTGGAGAACATCATCTTCCGCAGCGTGGAAGTCAGGACGCTGCGGAAGTGGGGCATGCAGGCGTAAAGACTAACTACCCGGGAGCTGGTGCACCTCCGGAAAGAACAGGTCTTTCCACGACGCCGCTTTCGGCTTGATCGTGCCGACCTTGTTCATGAACTCGGCGGTCCTGAGCGTGCCTTCGGGCGTCATCGTGATCTTGATCTCCGGGTCGTTCAGCATTTTCTCGATCGCTGCGGCGCCGCTCTTGTCCCTGGACTCTTTCACGTAGAGCTCGGCGGCCGCGCGCTTGTTCGCGTTGATCCAGTCGGTCGCTTCCTGGTACGCATTGAAGAACGCCTGATACGTCCTCGGATTTTCCTGGCGGAATTTGCCGGTCGCCCACGCGACAAGAAAAGTCGCCGGACCGGTGATGTCGTATGAGTTTAGTACGAGCCGCACACCCGGTTTCTGCAGCGCCTGATACTGGAAAGGCGGCGATGAGAAATACGCGGTGATCTCCTGCCCGGATAGAAACGCCGCGAGACCGTCAGGGTGCGACAGGTTGCGATACAGGGTGCTGAACTTGTTGTAATTCGCGTCGCCGAATTCTTTTGCGGCCGCCATCTGCAGCACAATCGTCTGTATCGAAGTCCCGGCGCCGGCCATCGAGATGCGGTCTTTCTCGGTTAAGTCGCGGATCGATTTTACGTTCGGGTTGTTCGTCACGAGATACATCGGCATCGAAGAGAGCGCCGCGACGGCCTTCACGTTGAGGTTGCCCTGTGTGCGTGCCCACAGAATGAGAAACGGGGCGACGCCGCCGGAAGCGACGTGCAGACTGCCGGACAGCAGCGCGTCGTTCATCGGCTGACCCGACGCGAGCTGCGACCAGATGACCTTGGTGTCGGCGAGCCCGACTGACTTGAGGTGTTTTTCGACGAGCTGGTTCTGTTTCATGATCGCGAGCGGCAGGTAACCGATGCCATATTGCAGCGCGATGCGGAATTCGCTCACCTCGGATTGTGCGGCACGGGCTGCGCCGGTGACGCTCAGGGCAAGCGCGGCGACCACCATCGTTACCAAGCTTCTTCTGTGCATACTTCCTCCTCGTCTGGTTGTTTGCTACGGCCTCACACCGCTCTTGTACTTCGGTCCCAACGTCGTCGCAAGCTTACCGCGAGCGGCTTCGAGAAAGGCGCACAGGTAGGCACGCGTGTCGCACGGGTCGATCACGTCTTCCACCGCAAATGCCTCGGCCGTGAGAAGAGGCGAGGCGTAGCGGCGAAGCTCCTCTTCGATTTGCGCCTGCCGCTGCTTTGGATCGTCCGCCGCTTCGATGTCGCGCCGGTACGCCGCTGCGACGCCGCCTTCGATCGGCAGCGAGCCCCATTCGGCTGACGGCCATGCGAGCTTCAAGTCGAGACCGTTCTTGTCCGTGGTGCCCATGCCGGCCATGCCGTAGCACTTGCGCACGACCACGGTCATCACCGGCACGCTCACCTGCAGCCCCGCGTGGACCGTGCGCATGCCCTCGCGCAGGGTTGCGGCAGCTTCAGCCGCCGTGCCGACCATGAATCCGGGCACATCCACGAAATAAAGAAGCGGGATATGGAACATGTCGCAGAGGTCGATAAAGTGTGTCTGCTTCTTCGCCGCTTTCGCGTCCATTGCACCGCCCAGCACCATCGGATTGTTCGCGATGACGCCGACGACCTGTCCCTGCATCCGCGCGAGGCAGGTGATCACCGATTTGCCATAGGTCGGCTGGATTTCGAAGGTCGAGTCGCGGTCGACGACGAGCGACACAAGCCTGCGCATGTTGTACGGCTGGCGGCGATCGCGCGGGACGATCGAGAGCAAACTTTCCTCGCGCCGGTCGGCGGGATCCGAGCATGCGATCTGCGGCGGAAGCTCCCACACGTTCTGCGGCATGTACGAGAGAAAGCGCCGGATTGCTTCGAAGCACGCGCGCTCATCGGCTGCCGCGTTGTCCACGGTACCCGCGACATCGACGGCGACATGCGCGCCCCCGAGTGTCTCCTTGTCGACTTTCTCGCCCAGCGAGCGCTCGACCACCGGCGGACCCGCGGCGAAAATCTGGCTCGTGCCTTTCACCATGATCGACCAGTGCGAAAGAATGGCGCGCCCCGCGGGACCGCCCGCCGCGGTACCCATGACTGCGCACACGACGGGCACGATCCCCAGCAGCTCGACGGCGCGTTCGAAGCCGTGGATGCCAGGGAAGACGGAATAGCCGCGCTTTTTCGCCGATGTCACGCTACCGCCGGCCCCATCGATCAGATTGACGAGCGGAATGCGATAGTGAAATGCGAGGTCTTCGACGAAGCCGCCCTGGCCGCCTTTGCGCCGCTGGCTGCCCCAGCTCGTGCCGCCGCGGATGGTGAAGTCTTCGCCGCCGACGGCAATCGGCCGGCCGTCGAGCTTGCCCAGTCCCATGACGTACGGGGCGGGCACCACTTTCCCGAGCTTACCGTCGGCGTCGTAGGTTGCGGTGCCGGTGAGCTTGCCGACTTCCTGGAAAGAACCGGGATCCAGCAGCGCGCCGATGCGCTCGCGCACCGTGAGCCGCCCCTGCTCGTGATGACGTTTGACCGAGTCCTCGCCGCCGAGCGCCTCGGCGTCGGCGCGGCGCTTGCGAAGCTCGTCCAGCTCGGGCTTCCAGCTCATCGCTGCCTCACCATGAAGTCGGCCACGTCGCCATGAGGTGTTTGCCGATCCCGCGGGTATGCCGCAGCTGATGGATGTCGAGCATGCGGATCAGGTAATCGCGGGTCTGCTCCGGCCGGATCACGTCCTGCACGGCGTAAATCGAAGCGATGTCGTAAACCGAGTTGTCTTTCTCCATCAGCGCTTTCTGCTCTTCGAATCCCGGCTCACCCGGCTTCAGGCCGCTCACGACGGTCACCGCGTAGGCCGGATCCATGAAGCTGATCTCTGCTGTGGGCCACGCGAGAAATTCATCGGAGTTCCGGCCGCCGCCCATGTTGATATAAGCCTGGCCATAGGTCTTGCGCACGAGCACCGTCAACTTCGGCACGGTCACCAGCGCGAGCGCGTTCATGAAGTTCATGATCTTGCCGGGCGCGCGCTTGCGTTCGGCTTCGACGCCGATCGCGAATCCGGGCGTATCGACGAACATGAGGATCGGAATGTTGTACGAGTCGCACAGCACGATGAAGCTCACGATCTTGTCGCAGGCGTCGGCGTCGAGCGCACCGCCCTTGTAAAGCGGATTGTTTGCAACCAGTCCGACCGTTTTTCCGTCCAGCCGCGCGAGCGCAGTGGCGGCAGCTTTGCCGAAACGCGCTTTGAGCTCGAAATAGCTCCCTTTGTCGACGAGCGACTTCAGGAGCTTGCGCATGTCGTATACCTGCGTGCGCGATTCGGGCAGGATCCTGAGGACATCGCGTGCAGCCTCTGCCGACCCCGCGGGCACCGCTGCAAACGGCGGGGTTTCGCTGCTGTTCTGCGGGAGGTACGAAAGAAACGTCTTGATCGCGTCGAGCGCTTGTTCGTCCGTGTCGACGATCTGGTCGGCGAAACCTGTGATGTCGGCGTGTATGCGCCAGCCGCCGAGCTCTTCCGCCTCGATGCTGTCATTCATCGCAAGCGAGGCAAGGAGCGAGCTCGATACGGCAATGATCGCCCCTTTGCGCATGACGTTGAAGTCGGCGAGCACGCAATACCATGTCGACGATCCGTAGCAGAGTCCCAGGGCTGCAGATACCCAGGGACTCTCGCGGGAGCGCAAGTATTGCTGCGGGTCCTGCGCGAGGAGACTCCCCATGCCGCGCGCGCCCATGTTGTCCGGGAGCCGCGCGCCCGACGATTCACCCAGGAACACGAGCGGCATGCCGCGCGACACCGCCGCGCGCTTCATGTGTCCGATTTTCTTCATGTTGGTCGCGCTGGACGACGCGCCCATGACGGTGAAGTCATTCGCGACCACTGCAGCCGTGCGACCTCTGATGTCGCCGTAACCGGTGATCTTGCCGTCCGCGGGCGAGCGGCCGGCGTCTTGCGGATAAGCAGAGGTCGCGAGCAGACCCGATTCGATGAACGTGCCGGGGTCGAACAGATAAGCGATGCGCTCGCGTGCGTTGGGCGCACCCGTCGCGCGGCGCTTCGCGAGGCGCTCGGGTCCGCCCATTTCGAGCGCCTGCTCGCGGCGCCGCTCCAGATCGTTCAGAAGGTCGTCGGGCGGCATTCAGGAAACCTCGAACAGATAGTACCCGAGATGAGCTCGTCCACGGCGGCTCTCAGAAAGACGCCGTTCCGCGCATCGCATAATTGCCCGCTTCGCTCGCGGTCCACACGTCCGCTTGCGAAGACGCGGCATCGAAAATGCCGTTCACCGTAAAAGGCGAGCCGGCGAACAGGGGGCTCTGAGCGCGGTATTCGAACTTTCTGAGGGGACGCTCGCAGTTCGTGCGGCACAGGTCGAGCAGCAGCGTCGCCTGGAGCGGACCGTGCACGACGAGGCCCGGATAGTGCTCTTCGTTAATGGCGTAATCCCTGTCGTAATGAATACGGTGCCCGTTGAACGTGAGCGCGGAATAACGGAAGAGCATGACGGAGTCAGGCATGACGCTGCGGCTCCACTGTGCACCCGTGAGCGCCTGCTTCCCCGGCGCGACGGGATCGCCTTTCTTCGCCGCCTCGCGATACACGATGTCCTGCTCTTCAACGATCGCGGTTTCGCCGCCGGCTTTGACCGTCTGGCGAACCGTGACGAAAACCAGACTGCCGGTGCGGCCCGATTTGGGCTCGACCGAAAGGATCTCCGATTCGCGCGCGACGTTCTGGCCGATGACGAGCGGACGCACGAACTCGATGCGTCCGCCCGCCCACATGCGGCGCGGCAGCGGCACGGGTGGCAGAAAACCGCCTTTCCTGGGATGCCCATCAGGGCCCACTTGCGAGGGTGGCTTCGCCTCCAGAAAAAATATCCAGTGCCAGCCCGGTGGGACCGGCTTGCCCTCTGCGGCCTCGACGGTAGGGTCGTCCACGGTGGCGGAGAGCGCTGTGATGGGCCACGGCGTCACGATGTCCGTCCGCACTTCCTTCCGACCCACCCATTCGCGCAACTGATCGAGATCGTCTGCCATGGGATTTCCTATGTGTTTGCGATGCCGGCGGCGCTCATGTCCTGCCGACTGATGCCGAGCCATTCGTTCAGCACTTCGGCCGTGTGCTGCCCGAGCTGCGGCGGCGATTGGATATCGATGTGCGTCTTCGACATGCACCACGGCGGCCCGACGACACGGATTTTGCCCGAGCCGGGATGCTCGAGCTCGCGCACGAGACCGCGATGCGCGACCTGCGGATCCTCGAGTGCCTGCGCGTAATCGTTCACGGGGGCGAAGGGCAGGCGATACTCGCTAAGCCGCGCGGCCCAATACGCAGAGTCATGCTCCGCAAAACGGGCTGCAACCAGGTTGTTCATCTGCTGCCGGTTCTGCACGCGGACTGCCATCGTTGCAAAGCGTGGATCGTCGACCCACGCCTCTTTGCCGAGGGCCTGGCAAAAAGGCTTCCACTGGTCCTGGTCGTGGACCATCACGGCGATGTAAACGTCGTCGGCGGTGCGATAGGTGTTCGCCGGAACGCGCAGGGGGTTTTCATTACCCAGCCGCGGCGGCGCGATGCCGGCCTGCAGCGTCTCGCCCATGCGTGTCCCGACAGAGGCGAGGAGCGCGTCCTGCATGCTGAGATCGATGTACTGTCCTCCGCCGTCGTCTGTCACGAGCCGTAGCGCGTTGACGATCGCGTAAGCCGAGAACATGCCGGCGATCACGTCAGCGAGCGGCGCGCCGACCATTGTCGGCTGGCCGTCGGGGAAACCGGTCACGCTCATGACCCCGCTCACCGCCTGGATGATCGGGTCCAGCGCGAGGCGGCTGCGATAGGGTCCCGTCTGGCCGAACCCGGAGAGCGAGCAGTAGACGAGCTTCGGATTGATCTGACTCGCGGCGTCCCAGCCTACGCCGAGGCGGTCGACCGTGCCGGGCGAGAAATTCTCGACCACGACGTCGGCGCGCTCGATCAGCCGGAGCGCGACGGCACGATGCTTCTCATGCTTCAGATCGAGCGCGACGCTCTTCTTGGAGCGGTTGAGCGCGTTGAAGTAATCCTGGTGACCTTCGCGGCCCTTGTAAGGCACCGTGCGGCGCAGGTCATCGCCGTGTCCGGCGCGCTCGATCTTCACGACCTCGGCGCCCATGTCCGCGAGCATCATCGTGCAGTAGGGTCCGGCCACCACCTGCGTGAAGTCGATGACACGCACGCCGGCGAGCGGCAGCCTGTCGGCAGTCTCACCCATGCTCAGCCGTTTGCGGATTCGAGTGTGACGAGGCCGCTCGCGGTGCCCGCGATCACTTTCTCGGCCTTCTGGTTCTCGATCCACACCTCGCAATGCACCCGCAGCTTTCCTGCCTCAGCCTCGGTTTTCGTGACCACCCCGCGCGCGACGCAGAAATCGGTCACGAACACGGGCTTCCTGAACGTGATGTCGTACTTGCCGCCCACGATCCAGCCCTTGCCGAAGCAAAGCCTGAGCTGCCTGAACGTGAGCGCGGCGACCTGCGGTCCGATCGCAACCGGTGCGGGGAGGCCTTCTTTCGCTGCGGCCTCGTAATCGGTGTGTATGGTTTTCTCGCTTCCGCGTTTGAAGTCCTCGAGGCGGAATTTCTTCGAGACGGTCGGGAGCTCGTGGCCGGTCGTGACATCCGCCGCAATGACTGACATGGGTTCGCGCCTCCTAGATTTTTTCGGGTTTGATTCCGGAATCGATGCCAGCCCCCTCGCGCGGGGCCGACCGCTCGACGAAATCGAGGACGTGAGTGCGCTTCGTGCGGAAGACGAGGTTTCCTTCGGCGTCGCGCCCCTCGGCCTGGTAAACGACGAACTCGCGGTCCTTCTTCACATACTTGTCCGAAATCGATCCCGTGACCCTGATCGTCGTGTTCGGTTCGATCGCGCGCAACATCTCGTTTTCCCAGCCCACGAAGAGGCCGCGAACGTTGTAGGCGCGCGAGAATAGCCACCGCGGCGGGCGGTAGGTGATCGAAGGCGGCGCGACGCGCGTGTCGCCGTCGGCCTGTGGAAAGTACATCGGGTCGAAATCCTGGTCGAGCTGGCACTGCAGATCGATGAGCTCATCGGTGATCTGCCATTCCATCTCGCCGAGAGACTGGCCGATCTCGATGTCCTCGAATGCGGCCCGTCGGCCCTGGCTGTCTTCCAATACGCGCGTTTTTGGTGTGCTCATGAACCGCCTGGGTAGGTGTTTGACGAACGGAGGTGGAGACTCTAGCATATCATTCGAATGATATGCATACCGGGCGAATGAGCAGCCTTCCTCTGTACCGTGAAGTCAAGGAGAAGCTGATCCTGGCGCTCGCGTCGGGCGAGTGGCAGCCGGGCGCCAAGATCCCGGTCGAGCGTGATCTCGCGCAGCGCCACGCCGTCGGCATCTCTACGGTACGCGCGGCAGTGAGCGAGCTCGAAGCAGCAGGGATCCTCTCGAGGCGGCAGGGCAAAGGTACTTTCGTCTCGGAGCACGCGAGCCACGGCCGCCTCTATCGCTTCTTCAATCTCGTCAATGACGACGGCACGCGCGAGACGCCGCTGCGCGATTTCGTTTCGCTCCAGCGCGCGCGCGCCACGCCGGTCGAATCCGAATTCCTGCGTCTTTCCCGCTACGGCCGCACGACCGACGTATACCGGCTGCGTATCACGTTTTCGCTGCAGGGCAACGTGACCGGCGTCAGCGACGCGGTGGTGCCGGCAGGGCTCTTCCCACGGATGAGCCGATCGGGTGTCTGCGACGGCAGTCTGACGCTGTACGCGCTGTATCAGTCGAACTACAACGTGAACGTGACCTCGGTTTCCGCGGATTTGCGCGCGGAGCGCGCACCCGCGGACGTGGCGGAGCTCCTGGCGGTGAAGAATGCCTGCCCGGTGCTCCGCATAGAGCGCAAGGCGTACACCTACGGCGATGTTCCGGTGGAGCTCAGGATCTCATGGGTGAACACGGCGCATTGCAGCTTTCACGTCGACCAGGGATCGACGGTCTAGGCTATCAAGGGAGAACCCCCCGGCTCTATGCCGGGGGATATTTACGTGCGCCCAGCATGGGCGCACTCTTGTGGGTGCAAGTCCCACCGTAAGCTGATCACGGCGAACGAAGCGAAGCGCAACTGCATGAGGGTGACCGAGTGTGGGGAGGA
>WHTS01000075.1 GCA_009377585.1 Betaproteobacteria bacterium | reverse complement strand
TCGCCTGCACCGTCACCGGTACACACGCATGACTCGGAGCCGCTGTGGCTGGCTAGACCTTCAACGTATGAAACTTTCATTCACAACAACTCGCCGGTTTGACCGGCGCACGAAGCCAGTCATGAGATCGAAATTGAGCGCGACCAAGCGCATCAGGGAGTACTTGGAGGCGCCCGCCACGCGCGCCTCGTGCACGACTCCTACCTCAGCGGGTCGGCGCGCGTACCTGTACGCCAGCGCCGGGATGAAGGTGTTCACTTCCTCCGAGCGCAGGATCAAGTCGACCACGTGCCGTTCGTAGGCGCGCAGCATGCAGCCCTGATCGGTCATGCGAATACCGGTGGTGCGCGCACGCAGCCCGTTGACGGCCCGTGACGCGTGCCTGCGCCACCAGCTGTCCTGGCGATCGATCCGTGCGCCCCCGACGTAGTCGTAGCCGCGATCCATTTCGGCGAGCAGCTTCCCGATCTCCTCCGGGGGATTCTGCAAGTCCGCATCCATCGTCACGATGCGCTCGCCGCTCGCGTGCCGGAATCCCGCGAGGATCGCCATGTGCTGCCCGACGTTGAACTCCAGCAGCACTACCCGCGTCTCCTGCGGCCGCCTGGGGAACTGTTCGCGCAGCAGGCGCGGCGACCCGTCGATGCTGGCATCGTCCACCAGGATGACCTCGTACGGCAGCCGCAGCTGGTCGAGCGCGGCGTAGAGGCGCATGAAGAGTTCCGGTAGTGCGCTCTCTTCGTTGTAGATCGGAATGACGACCGAAAGCAGCGGGCGGCTCATCGCTGTCCCCCGGGGTCTGCCTCGGCTAGAACGCATCTGAGCGCCCCGCATACGCGATCGACGTCGGCCTCGCACATCGATGCATGCAATGGCAGCGTTACGGTCGTGAGCCCGATGCGCTCGGCATTCGGATAAGGAGCTTTGCCATGACCCCTTTACGCCATCGGATGCTCGAAGACATGGCGGTGCGCAACCTCGCGCAGAACACCCAGTCCGCCTACCTGCAACAGATCGGCGCCTACGCAAGACACTTCAACCGCCGGCCAGAAGACCTCGGTCCGGAAGAGATTCGCGCCTATCAGGTCCATTTGACGCAGACCCGCAGGCTCTCGGCGAGCAGTGTGAGCGTCGCGACCGGCGCACTGCGCTTCCTTTACAAGGTGACGCTCAAGCGCAGCTGGGCCGTCGAAGAGATTCCGATGCCCAAGAGGCCGTTCAAGCTGCCAGTGATTCTTAGCCGCGAGGAAGTGATGCACTTCCTGGACTCGGTTGACAGCATCAAGCACCGGGCGATTCTCATGACGGCCTATGCGGCGGGCTTGCGCATCTCCGAGGCCAACCGCCACCGCGCGGTCAAACTTGCCCGTTGCCGCCAGCTGCTCGGCGCACCCGCGCCCATCGTCAAACTCCCCGATGCCCCCCTGGACTACCGCGACCGCTACGAGCAGCTCACCGGCACGTCGCTGCGTGAGTGCCCGCACTGCGGTCGTGGCAACATGGTTTGCATTGAAACCTTCCAGCCAGGCACCCTGCCACGCGGGCCTCCGTGCGATCACTGATGAACTTGACCGCACGAACTCTGTTGAACGCTTTGCGAACTTCCTCGCGAAACGCTGGGATTCCTTTGGTGAGCGCGGCACGTCGCGACGTCATGCGCACTTGCCGATCGTTTGCCCACCAAATTGCACCGCGCGGCCCCTCCGAAATCCGACCCCCGACCAGCAAACGAATCCTCGTGCTTCGTTCGCGCGCCTCTCGTCTCCACCAGCCTCGTGCCTCGACGATGCCGCTTTGATTCAATCCCCATAACGTCACGGCCTGTGCGCCGGTTCAGTCCAACAGGATTTTTAGCCTACCGATCGCGGTGTGGCCGCCCCGTGGCACTCATCGATCTCGGAGCGCCGCGTCCGCTAGGCTAAAAACCCTCTGCATTATGTGGAGATCCGCATAAGGCGCACGCCCGGCGCAAGTTCTACGACATCTATGTCGCCGATCGCTCCCCGATTGCCGCCGAGGCGATCCGGCGCATCGGATTGCTGTACGCCATCGAGCGCGAGATCCGAGGCCGATGTGCCCAAGAGCGCGGCGCGATCCGGCAAGCACGTACCGCCGACATCCTGAGCGAGCTGCACGTCTGGCTCAACGCGACCTTGCAGCAGGTGTCCGCAAAGTCGAGCTTGGCCGGGGCGATCAAGTACGCCCTGGTGCGTTGGAACGCATTGACCCGCTATCGTGACGACGGGCGTATCGACCTGGACAACAATACCGCCGAGCGGGCGATCCGGCCCGTGGTGCTCGGGCGGCGCAACTATCTGTTCGCGGGCTCCGATGGCGGAGGCGAGAGTGCGGCAAGCATCTACACCCTGATCGGCACCGCGCTGCTCAATGGCGTCGAGCCGTATCATTATCTGCGCGAGGTGCTCGGTCGCATTGCCGAGCACCCGATCAACCGAATCGACGAGTTGTTACCGTGGAATCTCGCCGTAAGGCAGGCCTCCGAGCACTCTTAACAATCCGCCACGCGTCGTATGAGCAATATTTCAATATTCTGCTTCCATCGACAAAAACTTTCTGTCTTTGTACCCGCGGACCAGCACTTTGAAAAGCGAGCCTAGAGCTTTGACGAATTAGGATTTCCCGGGCGTCAGGCGTGACGGTGCCACGGCGTTCTGTGGTTCTGTGGTCTTCAGTCGGTCAATCGAATTGCAAATCAAAGCTCTTACCGCTGGACTCTAGGCAGTAGCCGGCCGGTCTGATTCCCTGCCCCCACTGAATGTCGCAGAAAAGCGTGTCTCCGCCGGGAGCGACTAGCGTCGTGCGCGCGACACGCCCCGAGCGGCGTTGTCGCTCGCCTTGAATCCAGCGCGAAGGTTGCCATTCATACTCCCCGGTATACCGCTTGCCGGCGTACTCGATCCAGAGCGTTCCCGACCCGGCTTCGGTATGGATCAGTTCACCGACCGGGGCGGGAAGGTTCGAAATGGTCTGGTGACTATGAAGACACGCACTCAGAGCCGCTGCGACGATCAAGAGCGGAGCACCATTTGCCAGGTTCACGGTAACCTCCTATGGGGAAAGCTAGCCGTCGCTTGCTAGCCTATCTCTCTGCCCGAACCTTCCACCCGTCCCCTTTTTGGTCCGGCAATTCCAGTCTGAAGCGCGTCTCCCGCCCCGGTCCGCACTCCGCCGAGACCCGACCGCCGTGGCGCTTCGCGATCGCGTCGACGATGGCCAGTCCCAACCCGGTCCCACCGTCCTGACGAGTACGCGACGCATCCAGACGATAGAACCGCTCGAAGATCCTTTTCAGCTGGATGGCCGGTATTGGCTCGCCCTGGTTGATTACCTCGACCGCCGCTCCATTGCCGGAGCGGCCGATTTGGATACGGACGGAGCTACCGGTATCCGCATGCTTGATCGCGTTCGAGATAAGGTTGGTCAGAGCGCGCTGGATGAGTACTTCGTTTGCGATAACGCCCGCGTCGCCAGTTACCGCGAATACGATGCCGCGCTCTTCGGCAGCCAGGGACATGAATTCCGTGACCATCTCTGCCAACTTGCGGAAATCCACCTTGGTCATGAGATCAGCGACGTTTGATTCCGCCTCCTGAGCGATGAAGAGCATGTCCGAAACCAGACGTGACAAGCGTTCGAGCTCAAGCACGTTATCCTCGAGGACCTGACGCAGTTCATCTTCCGTGCGCCCACGCGAGAGTGCTACCTGGGTGCGCCCATACAAAATGCCAATCGGCGTACGCAGCTCGTGAGCAAGATCGCCCGAGAAATTGGAGATGCGCTCCATCCCTTGCTCGATACGGACAAGCATGGAGTTGAACTCATCAGCCAGTACCGCCAGTTCTCGCGGCAGTCCGTTCAACTCGAGCCGGTGACCCAGCGAGCCCGCACCGGTGCGGGCCGCCATCTGGCTGAAGCGCTCAAGCGGGGCCAGCTCCAGCCGCGCGATCCACCATGAGCCCACCAGCAGCAGGGCCCACAGCGCCAGGAAGGCAGCAATCACCCCACTTGTAAACCGAGCGAGGAGCAACTCCTCTCGCGAGCGGTCCTGGGAAAGCACGACCTTCAGGTTATCGCCTTGGGCCAGCCGAATAGGCATGGCAACCGAGGCGACCGGATAGGATGGCTTGAATTGCCAGAAGGCTGGGTCGACTCCCTGGGCACGCCAATCGATTCGCGTCAACGCTTCTTCAGCCAGTGCCGATGAGGCGAAAAGCGCTTCCTTGTTTCGACCATCGACAATAGCCACGTGCAGGTCTTCGTGACCATAAAGCGCCGTTCGGACGCCTTGCTGCCACGCATCTCTCGATGTTGCATCAGGCAGCTCGGCAAAAGTGTGCGCCAGGGCCTGCGCCTTAGACCACAGTTCGGCGTCGGCATGTCGATCGAGCTCCCGCGCAAGCGCAAGATATGAGACGCAACCAGCGATCGCGATGGTAATCAGTGCGATCACGGCATTGACCAGCGCCAGTCGACCAGCGAGTGACATCCGCGCTACGCGAACGCCGGATGTCGGGGCAATACCTTGCATAGGACCGCCGAAGACTTCAGCTCGTCGCACCGGCACGTCGCTCCAGGACATAGCCCACGCCACGCACGGTATGGATGAGCTTTTCCCCGAACGGTTCGTCGACTTTCGCCCTCAGTCGGGCGACTGCAACATCGACCACATTGGTGTCTGAATCGAAGTTGATGTCCCAGACGAGGGACGCAATTTCCGTTCGGGAAAGGACCTCTCCGTTCCGGCGCATGAAGAGCTGAAGAAGTGCGAACTCGCGGGCGGTAAGACCAATGCTCCGGTCCGCTCGCACGGCCTGGTGTCTGACGGGATCCAGTTCCAGATCTGCCACCCGAAGCGAGTCCGAGCGCAGCGCCTGCCCGCCGCGCTTCAAAAGAGCGCGCATCCGAGCCAGCAATTCGGGAAACTGGAACGGCTTGACGAGGTAATCGTCGGCACCAAGGTCAAAGCCACGCACTTTGTCGTGGGTGCGCCCGCACGCCGTCAACATGAGGACAGGAACATCCTTCGCGCTGCGCAACGCGGACAGGACTGCGAACCCATCGAGCCCAGGCAGCATCGCGTCCAGGATGACCATGTCGTGATCGCCCTCGACTGCCTTGTGCAAACCGGTTGTACCATCGTGGGCCACATCGACGACATAGCCATTCTCCGAGAGGCCCTTGCGCACGTAGTCGGCCGCGCGTACCTCGTCTTCAATCAGGAGTACCTTCATTGTCAGAATCGTAATCTTGCCGCCATCAGGATGTTGGCGTCGCCTCGATAAGCTCTCTTCGAATCGCAGCGTAAGTCGTTGCGATCGACGAGGCGGCCGAGCCGCACTGCACCAATCAGCTTATGAGGATCGACATGCGCAAGACGATGGCCAGGACACTCATTTCCACGACGCTGCTCGCGGCTAGCTCGCTGTATATCGGTGGAGCGTTCGCAGAATCCATGAGACCGCCGCAGGGAGGCGACTACTCCCGAGACGGACAGTGGGTACGAATGTACGGTCCAGAAGGCTCGTGGGCACCCGCCCCGCATCGATACGAGTTCACGAGTGGCAAGCTCACGCACACGGATTCCCTCGATCATGAGCAGCGGAGAACGGCCGACGAGAGGCGCCCGGCACCGAATCATCTTGCCCCGATCGACTGACACCTGCATTCTTCACCCATAGACCGTCGCCGGACAGGGCCGGCGGTGAAAACTGCGGCCCTGTACTATTGGTCGCAATACTCTGGATTCAGCTGCGCCTTCAATGACCGTGTCCCTTGTGGTCACCGCCTTCCTTGTGCAATGGGGTAAAGCGTGCTTGTTGCGTGGCCTTTCCTGGGAGCGTGAGCGACAGCAACACTCTCATATCCTCCTTCGCCTGAAACTTGCGCGCGCCTTTTAGTGCGTTATCGCCCGCCGGGGCGATCGTTGTCTTTCCGCCCCCACTCATTACGATCGCGCTCGCCTTGGCACCGTCGACCGAGACCTTGCTGTTCTTCTCGTCGAGCACGTACAGCGTGAGCTCCTGACCGTTCACCACCAGTTCCAGATGATATGGACCGGCATCCACCACTTGTCCACCGTTGGCGCCCATCTTGGCATGGTCGTGTTTGTCTGCGCCGAAGCTCGGCGAAATGTTCAGTACCAGCACGAGACTCAATGCGAGTGCAGCCACTGCGTTCACAGAGGTTCCTTTCTGCCTGGGTTGAAACGAATGTCTTGAGGGTCAGTTCGGCGGCCCGTACTTGCTCGGGCCCAGTATCGGAATCGAGCTCACGACCTCAGTGACGAAGATCCAGCCGGCAATGCCGCGTCCTATACTCGCTGCCTGCGCGATGACCTTCACCAGCTGATCGGTCTGCTCGTCCTCGCAGAACAGTTCCAGTTTCCATTCGCGCACGACCGTTTCTGCCAATTCCATCGAATAGTGTTGCTCTTCGCCCTCAGCCGGACTGGTGAGGCTCTGGACAGCCGCAACGTTGATGCTTCTGCATCCTGTCCTCTCATCCGAAGAACGGCACCCTGATGCATTCAGCGCTGCGACCACCTCCGAGATTCTGTCTTTATGAATGAACGCCTTGATTTCCTTCATGCGCCCTCTCCCCGCTCCACCGTCGGATTGGTCAATTGAGGTTGCGCTGACTCCGCGCTCTCGCGCCGGCGCTCGCGTCGAAGCTCGATCCACTCGTAGATCAGCGGCAGAAGCAGCAACGTCAGCGCCGTGGAGGTAAAAAGCCCGCCTACTACCACCGTCGCAAGCGGACGCTGCGTCTCCGCCCCTATGCCGGACGACAGCAACATTGGGATGAGGCCCAGAATGGCAACCGAGGCGGTCATGAGCACGGGCCGCAGCCGTAGCGCCGCGCCCTGGCGTACGGTGTCTCGGATGCTATGCCCGTGGCGGCGCAAGTCGTTCAGAAACGAAACCAGAACGATGCCATTGAGCATGGCAACCCCGAATACCGCGATGAAGCCGATCGCCGAGGGAACCGAGACGTACTGGCCCGTGATCGCCAAGCCGAAGACGCCTCCTATGATCGCAAACGGAACGTTTGCAATGATGAGCGTCGCGTAGGTTACTGAGTTGAAAGCCGTGTAGAGCAAGATGAAGATGAGGCCGATCGTCAACGGCACGATCACGGCAAGCCTCGCCATCGCCCGTTGCTGGTTCTCGAAGGCGCCGCCCCACTCGATCCAATAGCCTTCCGGAAGCTTCACGCGCTCCCGGATCGCCGCTTCGCCCTCATTGACGAAGCCGTCGACATCTCGGCCCTTCACGTCCATCTGGATGACCGCGTAGCGCTGAAGCTGCTCTCGACGTACGAATGTATAGCCTTCATCCACCTCGACCGTAGCCACGCGTGCGAGTGGCACAAGGCCGCCATTGTTGGTCCGAATGGGAATGCTTTCGATCGCGCGCACGCTGTCGCGATATCCGGGGGCGAGTCGTACCTGGATGTCGAACCGACGCGTCCCTTCGAGTAACGTCGTTACCGACTTGCCGCCGACACCGACCTGCACCACGTCCAAAATGTCGTCGGCGTTGATTCCGAACCGATCTGCGGCAGCTCTATTCACGCGCACTATGATCTGCGGCTTGCCCCTATTGGCCTCGAGCGACAGATCAGCCACACCGGGAATTGCGCCCAGTACCGGCCTGATCTGCTCGGCCAGGCGATCGAGCGTCTGCAGGTCCGGGCCATACACCTTGAGCGCCAGCGTCGCTCGCACGCCAGAGATGAGCTCCTCTACCCGCATTTGAATGGGCTGAGTCGCAGAGAACACTACGGTCGGAATTTCCTCTTCGAGCTTGTCTCGCATCTTGTCCGAAAGAACGGGCATGGGCATCTCGGTCGGCCACTCGGACACAGGCTTCACCTCGACCAACACTTCCATGTAGTTCGCGTCGGTTGTTTCACCTTTCTCTGCGCGGCCGATCGTGGCAAGAACTGATTTGACCTCCGGAAAGTTCTTTTTGAGAACGGCATCCATCCGTTGGGATACCCGGACACTTTCCTCCAGGGAGGTCGACGGAATGCCGGTTACCCGAAACATGATTTCGCCCTCCTGAAGCGTGGGCATGAACTCCTTACCGAGGAACGGAAACGTCGCAAGGGCCGAGACGAGCAGGAGCAGTGCCGCACCGATCACGATCTTCTTGTGCTCGAGTGACCAGTCGAGCAGCGGCAGGTAGAGCGCCTTGGCGCCGCGAATGAGGATGGTGTCCTTTTCGGGCCTCGCTTTGAGCACCAGTGCCGAAAGCACCGGCACCAGGCTGACGGTGAGGATCAAGGAACCTACCATTGCGAAGGTGATGGCGAACGCCATGGGCTTGAACAACTTTCCTTCCAAACCCGAGAGTGAAAACAAGGGCAGGAAGACGACGATGATGATCAAAATCGCGAAAGCGATGGGATTGATCACCTCGCGTGCGGCTTCCAGTATGACGTGCGTGCGATTCACCGCCTTGCCCGCGTGGTGCGACAAGAGCCGGAACCCGTTCTCCACCATCACGACTGCGCCATCGACCATCATCCCGATTCCGATCGCGAGCCCCGCGAGCGACATGAGGTTCGCCGAAAAGCCGAAGTATTGCATCAGCATGAAAGCGATCAGCATGCACAGGGGCAGGGTGACGATCACGACCACCGCCGAACGGAACTCGCCCAGAAATAGAAACAATACGATTGCCACCAGAATGGAACCTTCGATCAATGCACTGGTTGCCGTATCGAGGGCTCTATCGACAAGGCCCGTTCGATCGTAGACAGGATTGATCGTCACGCCTTGGGGAAGCGCTTGCTGTGCAGCCTTGAGCTTGGCCTTCACGGCGTCGACGACATTCTTAGCATTCTCATTGATGCGCGCGAGCGCAATGCCGAGCGCCACTTCCTTGCCATCTCGGGTAACTGCGCCAAAACGAACCGCCGCTCCCTCCTTGACCTCCGCTACATCTCGGATATAGATCGGAGTACCCTCGTGCTCTGCTACGACGATGCCGGCAACGTCCTTCGCGCTTCCGACCAGCCCAAGCCCGCGTACTAGGTACTGCTCGCTACCGAGATCCACGAATTGCCCGCCGACCTGTCGGTTGTTGGCCTCAAGTGCCTCCATGACGGTTTTGAATGTCAAGTTGTACTTGAGGAGCTTGTTCGGATCGATCGAAACCTGGATCTGCTTCTCCTGGCCTCCCCAGGAAGTCACGTCGTCGACGCCCGGCGCCGTTCGTAGCAGGAAGCGCACATTCCAGTCTTGAAGCGTGCGCAGATCCATTGCGGAAAGCTTGTTGTCGGCGGATTCGATGGTGTACCAGAAGACCTGTCCGAGGCCGGAGCTGTTCGGCCCGAGCTCCGGCTTCCCGTAGCCCTCGGGAATTCGCTCCGCGGCTTCCTGCAGCCTTTCCCCGACCAGGCGCCGCGCGAAATAGATGTCGACGTCGTCCTCGAAGTAGACTCCCACATACGAAAGTCCGAAGAGGGAGATCGAGCGGATGTATGACACGCCGGGCAGCCCGGCCATCGCGCTTTCGATCGGGAAAGTCAGCAGCCTCTCCACGTCTTCAGCAGCCAGCCCCGGCGATTCGGTATAGATGTTCACCTGGTTGGGTGTGACATCGGGGAATGCGTCCACCGGCACCTGCTGCCATGCCCGCACGCCGAAAAATATGACGACAGTGAAGGCGACCAGGACCAGGACCTTGTAGCGTAGCGACAGATCAACAATGGCGTTCAGCATGACGGTATCTCAGTGTGCATGGCCTTCGCCGATCTGGGATTTCAGCATCCGCGCTTTGAGCGCATACGTTCCTGCAACGACGACGAGATCGCCCGGCTTGATACCATTCTTCAATACGACCCGTCCGTTCAGCTTTTCGCCCGGATCCACCGGGCGCGGCTCGAAGCCATGCGCGTCCTCGACGAACACTGTGGATACGCCTTGGATCAGCACGATCGCTTCCTCAGGGACCAGGATGGCCTTGGCCGCGCCGCCGGTCTGGATCAAGGCGGTCGCGAACATTTCCGGAATCAGACGACGATCCTTGTTGGGGACATCGATACGCGCTTTCAGCGTGCGCGTCTCCTTGTCCATCACGCTGGAGAGATAGGCGACCTTGCCCTTGAAGACTTCCCCGGGAAACGCAGTGACGGTGATTTCGGCCGGGGCTCCGACCCGAACCTTGGCGAGATCCTTCTCGAACACGCTGCCTTCGATCCAGACCGTCGACAGGTCGGCAACCGTGAACAGCGCCTTGTCGGGCTGACTGAGTTCTCCCAGTACGGCCGCCTTTTCGATGATCGTTCCGGCGAACGGTGCAGTAACCGCGAATACCGAGGCGGCCTCCTTGCCCAGCGCGGAACCAGGCGAGATGCCGAGTAGACGAAGCTTCTCACGCGCGGCTCGAAGGGACGTGGCGGCCTTCTCAAGCTCGCCTTGTGCTCGAAGAAACTCCTTCTGCGGAACGATCTGCTCGGTGTACAGGCGCTGAGCTCGCTCGAAACTCGACTGCGCGAGCTTGTGCTCGGTTTGCGCCTGCCAGTAGGCCGAGAACGCTTCGCCGATCTCGGGGCTATCAAGTTGCGCAAGCACCTGCCCAGCGGCCACGCGATCACCGATGTTCGCCTGTACCCGGACGATACGGCCCGGCACGCGAGGTGTTACCCGCGCAAGGCGATCCATATTTGCGTGGATGGTGGCGGTCACCGAGACGTGATCACTGACCTCCTGCTCTTCAATGGCCTCCACCTTGATCCCGGCAGCTGCGATCTGCTCGTTGGAGAGCTTCAGCCCCCCTTCCTCCCTGCCCTTTTCCTTGGCGTGCGCATCGCCTTCGGATTTCTCATGGCCGTGCTCGTCTTTCGGCGGTACGCCCGTGGCAGCCTCGGCATTCTGGTTCTCCTGCGAACCTCCGAAGCGATCGCACGCCGAAAGGGCAAGAGCGGCACAAACGATAAGGATCACGGCCGCGTGCTTTGACATTCTCTGCGTCTCCTTGGGTAATCGATGACGTCGCACGAGAGCCTTCATGGCCGGGTCGCGTCCGCCCAACCGGCGGCCTGCTCAAGCGCAGTGCGCGTGAGCGCCGCTTCGGTCTGCGCCTCCAGCAAGTCACGGCGGCCGTCGAGCACTTGGCGCGTGACGACCAGGAGTTCCAGCAACCCCAGCTCACCCTCACGGTACGCACGCGTCGACAACCGCTGGTTTTCGTCCAGGGCGGCCACAATGCTCGAACGAATCTGCTCGATCCTTGCTCGCAATGCTTCCGACCGGGACCAAAGTGCTATTACGCTCGCGCGCGCCTCGCGCTCGGCCGCCTGTCGCTCGATCTGCACTTGAGTCAGTTCAGAGCTCGCGCGGCCGATCGCGGCGGCGTTGCGCCGAAATAGAGGCAACGGTACCGAAACATTGATTCCCTTTATTCGCTCACGAGTGTCGCCGGGCCCCTCACGCGCGATCCCGATCCCCACAGTCACGTCCGGCGAAACAGCCGCCCGCTCCAGTGCAAGGCGACTGCGCGCGGCTCGCTCTCGTTGCGCCAACGCTTCGAACTGTGGGCGCTGTCGCGACGATTCGAGCAGGTCGATCAGCCTGTATGTTGACGTTGCGGTGCGACCAAGATCGCCTTGCACTTGAGGCAGCTGTCCGGGCGGCATTTGCAGCAGATCAGCGAATTCCGCGCGTGCCTGGGCAAGCTGATCGATCAAGCTCGCAAGCTGATTGTGGGCACGGCCCACTTCCACGGCGGCCACATTGCCATCAAGGCGCGTGTCCTCGCCGGCTGCGACTCGGCTCTTCACCGCATTCGCCGCCTGCTCGACGGTCCTGATCGCCTCCTCTTCCAGAGCGCTCCGCTGTTGAAGGCTCAGTACCTGGAGAAAGCCTCGTTGCACTTCGAAGCGCAACTGCCGCCGCAACTCCTCGATCTGCGCGTCCATGGCAGCTTTCGCGCTGTCTGCAGCCGCACGTCGATGCTTCGACTGTCCGCCGGTCTCGAACGCTTGGCTGATTCCCAGCGCCCATTCGCGCGCCCTCTCGTCCGGTAATCCAGGATTCGGGGTCGTTCGTCTTGCGTACTCCGCCGAGATCTCAGGATTGTTCCAGAGCGGGCTGCGCGACTCGACGATGTCGGCCTCCAGTGCCTGGAGCTCGGCACGGGCCTTTTGGAGAGACGGGCTGGCCGCTTCTGCCATCCGAAGGGCCTCTTCCAGCGTCAACGACGTGAGCGTGACGGAGTCCGGAGCCTGTTGCAGCGCCTGAGCGTGCGCCACCGCGACAGTTGCAAGGCAACAGATAGTGACCGCAAATCGCATTGAATTCCCCGCAAAGCCATACGAAACAACCGGGAATTCGGCGAGAACGCGTGGTGGCTCGGCTATCGAGCCGACCGGTAAGCGAGCTGCGGAAGCAGTGCGTCCCGCCGATCAGGCGACGGGCGCGACGAGAGGCGGGCGATTATGCTCGGAGAGAACTACGGAGTGGAAAGGCTGGAGGCGAGGAGGTTCGAGCTGCGGCTGCAGCAAGGCGGTGTACTGAGCGGGCACGCCAACCACGATATGACCACCGGCCAAGTGGCACAAACCGCAATCCAGGTCAACGCCCAGCTTCGCGGCGTTGTTATCGCCACTCCCAGAGTGGACGTGCTTGTGGACGTGATGGCCAAAATGGGAAGTGACCGACCCCTGCTCGCTCGATGAGCAGTAGCCGGAAGCTACCGCATAGCTCATCTGAAGCGGGACAATCCACAGCAGGACAACAATCAAAAGACGCAACACGCTGCGGATAGCCTTTGGCAAAGTGAGCGGACTGCGACGCATTATAGCCAGTGCCATCCCGAAGGCAAGCAAGCCCCGCGACGCCCCCTGTGAACTACGCTTCAGGCCGCAATAAACGCAGCCCATTGAATACCACAATCAGGCTGGCCCCCATGTCGGCAAACACGGCCATCCACAAGGTTGCCATTCCCGCAATCGCGAGGATCAGGAACACAGCCTTGATTCCGAGCGCCACAGCAATGTTCTGCTTCAAGATAGCCGCGGTTCGGCGGCTCAGCCGAATGAACTCGGGAATCTTGCGCAAGTCGTCATCCATCAACGCCACATCCGCTGTCTCGATGGCCGTATCCGTGCCCGCAGCGCCCATGGCGAAGCCGATGCTCGATCGAGCGAGCGCTGGCGCATCGTTGATGCCGTCGCCGGCCATACCTACCGAGTGGTATTTGGCGAGTGCTTCATCGATCACCTTGAGTTTGTCTTCCGGTAGCAAGTCGCCCCGCGCATCGTCGATACCGACCTCGGCAGCGATCGCAGCTGCGGTTTTCGGATTGTCGCCCGTGAGCATCAAGGACGGAACGCCGAGCCTGTGGAGTTCCTCGATCGCTTGGCGGCTCGTTTCGCGCACCGTGTCGGCCACGCCGATCACCGCAAGAGGCTGCGATTCATCGCTCAGGACAACCGCGGTCTTCCCCTCTGCTTCCAGTTTCTGGAGAAGCTTTTCTGTCGCTGGAGTGCAGATTCCAAGCTCTTCCACCAGTCGGTGATTGCCCAAGTGGAACCAGCGGCCTTCGATACGCCCCTTGACGCCCCGTCCCGTGATGGCTGCAAAATCGGTTACCTCGGAAAGATTAGTCGCGTGGCCTCGATCTTTCCAGTACCGACTCACCGCCGAAGACACCGGATGATCCGAACGCGCAGCGATCGTTGCGGCGAAACGCAGTGCATCGGCATCGCCGACGAGCGAGGTCACATCGGTTACGGCCGGCTCACCACGAGTAATGGTTCCGGTCTTATCGAGCGCCAATGCCTTGAGCGTTCGACCTTGTTCCAGATAGGCACCACCTTTGATCAGGATGCCGCGTCGGGCTGCTGCAGCCAGACCGCTGACGACCGTTACGGGAGTGGAGATCACCAGGGCACAGGGACAGGCGATCACGAGCAATACGAGCGCTTTGTAGATGGAATCCATCCAGGGCAGACCAAATGCGAGCGGAAGTCCGACTGCGACCACCACGGCCATTGCGAACACGAGCGGCGTATAGATCCGGGCGAACCGATCGACGAACCGCTGCGTAGGCGCGCGGCTGCCCTGCGCCTCCTCTACCGCCTTGATGATTCGTGCGAGAGTCGATTCCCCGGCAACTTTGGTGACTCGAAACTCGAACGACCCCGTCTCATTGATCGTGCCGGCGAACACCGGATCGCCAGCCGCCTTGGCGACCGGTATGCTCTCCCCCGTAATCGGCGCCTGGTTTACCGACGACTGCCCCGAAACCAGTTCGCCGTCGAGCGGAATGCGCTCTCCTGGTCCGACCCGAACGACCGCGCCAGGCGAGACATGCTTCGACTCGACCTTTGCCCAAGTACGATCGCTCTGAAGCACCGTCGCCGTTTCCGGCGTCATGTCCATCAGACCCCGTATCGCATTGCGCGCGCGATCGAGCGACAGCGCCTCAATCATTTCCGCAAGGGCGAAAAGAAACATCACCATCGCGGCTTCCGGCCACTGTCCGATCAGCATTGCGCCCGTGACGGCGATCGACATGAGCGCATTGATATTTAGATTGCGGTTCCTGAGCGCAATCCAGCCCTTCTTGTAGGTCTCGATCCCTCCCGCGGCCACAGCAGCCAGCGCAAGCGCGATCACGAGCGGCGATGACTCGTTGCCAGTGACCCAGGCCACAATTTCCGCGCAAAGCGCGGAGGCCCCGGCCAGACCCATCAACCACCATTGCTTGCGGCTCACGACGCGGGAATCGGAGGCGGCTGGGAGCTTCACTTGCGGCGATTCGGCGATAGCCTTCATGCCGATCGAATGCAGTGCCGACAACACGGGCGAGGCGCTTTCCAACTGATGATTGACAACGAGCTTGCGTTGCATCAAATTGAAGTCGAGCGAGTCTATGCCCTGCATTTTCGAGAGCTTGTCACGGATAAGCCGCTCCTCGGTCGGGCAATCCATGTTTTCGATGTGAAATACGCTGGCGGCTGACTTGCTCATCGCTTCCATTCCGCGTTGGCCACATACAATCTTCATTGCGATACCCGAAAAGGGTCATCATTTCGGTCTAGCGCGCGACGCTCCAATGCCACATGAGCGGAGCGGTGCGCTAGCAATGCCTGCTGCAATTTGAAACCTTGTAGCGACTGTAGAGTCAAGCGCTGTAAGTAGGCACGGAGACACCTCGGCTCGTGACCATCGCATGCCCATCCAATGAGGCTGTGTCGCTTGAAGGCACGGAGATGACCGATATTTGACCGATAATCGGAATAGACCTACGAGACGGGGACTTGGTCTTACGGCCACTCACCAGCCCCGGTAAAATGGGATGCTGCCAGTATCCGACTGCAAGTCCGATCGGGGCCGTGTTCAGCTGCCTAGTGCTTTGCTTGGCTGCGCTTTGCATCTACTTCGGCTGGCTGTTCTGGCAGACCGAGCACCGGTCTTGGTGATGATATTCAATGGAACACGGATCAAATGCCCGGTAGGTACTATCACGTAATGTGCAAGAGCGATGCTTGGCACCTGTACCATGGAGATGGTCCCTACCCCCTAATGAGCGACCGCAGTAAGACTGTGATTCTCAATGCGGCCCGCCGCCGAGCCCGCGACTACGGCGCGAAAGTCATTGTCCATAAGGCACCGGAGCCGGAACGAACGCATGAGAACCCTATCGTGGTTGGCACAGATGCTGATTCGGCCGCGGGATGGTGACCGCGAACGCTGTACCGCGGTGGGGATGGATGACTACCTGTCGAAGCCCTTCGCGAGGCAGCAATTTGAAGCAGTGCTTCGACGCTGGCTGCCGCCGTCGGGGTTTGAGGCGGACACAATCGCGGCCGCCACTGCATCCCAAGGCACGAAGAGCGATGCCGCACTCTCAGGATCGCCCGCTGACGGGCACGAAAGCGAGATCGCTGACGAAGTGTTGGACGCATTGCGTGCCGCGCGGCGCCTCGGACGCCCGGACATCGTGCAAAGGATCATCCGCCTCTACCTCTACGAGGCACCCGGACTCATGGACGCGATATTCGAAGCGGCGGCGGCCGGCGACTCCAAAGCTATGCGGGCGGCGGCCCATAGCCTCGCATCGTCCAGTGCGAACGTGAGGGCCACCCGACTGTGCGCGCTGTGCGCGCAGGTCCGGTCGAGGCAGCGGCGCGGGACAATGACTTCCCTACCTCCGAGCAACTAGTATTGCGACACGTTAGTCGTGCAACGTCACCACAGATGCGAACAATGTTTCGCAATTAGAAATTCGTCGTACTAGTCGAGCTGGTGCAACGCGCTACCAAGGCACTGTCGCAGAATTGCAGCGGCGCCAGACTGTAATTGCCAGCCGGGCAGCATGAGCAAGGCGCCCTCACCGAAAGACCATCACAATGTTTGGATGGTCCAGCTCGATTCTGCGAAGGGTGTCCTCGGAGCACGGACTGGGAGTTTGCACACCGACGCTAAATGCCGCCATTCCCGTCGCAACGCCGATAGCCCGCCCTATCATGTTGAGATCTTCGACGACGTTCACCAGTTGCACGGGTACAGCATAGATATGCCAGCGCCGGCCACGGCCGTGCGCCGGGGTTTCAGCAAGCGCGCGAGCTCCCCGACCGATGGAGGTGCGCATTCCGACGATGCCGATCCGCGCTTGCGAGATCAGCGATCGGGGTAAGGAGAGCTGGATCGAACTCCTCGAGCGCAGCGCCGTCTTGGACTCGGCGCGGCCAGTCCGGGTGGGTTAGTGCCCCACGCCCCAATGAGATGAAGTCCGCTTCATCACGCTCAAGAACGCCAACTGCTTTCCGGGGATCATGCAGCGAGCCATTGGCAAGCACAGGGATTCTGGCGTGCCGCTTTGCCAGCGCAGCCAAGGTGGGGCCGGTGTCAAAGGCAGGCCGCCAAGCCTCGAATTCCGTGGTGTGAAGATAATCGACCGGAAGTGCGCCCAACGTCCTGAAGATGACTTCGGCCTCGTTCTCTTCGCCGCGCCACTTGTGCACGAAGTCGTTGACCTTGCCTTGGGATATGCGGACGCCGACCACGAAGCTGCTGCCCACGGCGGCCCGAACCGCCTCCGCCACTTCGACCGTCAGACGCAATCGACGCGCGAGATCGCCGCCGTAACGGTCATCGCGGCGATTAATGCCCTCCGTCAGGAACTGGTCGAGGAGATAGCCGTTCGCGCCATGTATCTCGACGCCATCGAAGCCTGCCTCCACCGCCCGACGGGCCGCCTGCGCAAAGCCTTCAATGGCCTCAGATATCTCGGACGATGTCATCGCCACCGGCACGGGATAGGCGCCGCTCCCGCGGTAGAAGCCCATCTGCTCGCCCTTTGGACGCACGGCCGACGGACCTCGTGTGCCTGTCCGGTGCGCGTTGCCTTGCGACAGCGCGCCGGCGTGCATGAGCTGTGTGATGATGCGGCCGTCGCACGCGTGGACGCCATCAACAGTCGGCCGCCACGCCTCCCGCTGCACGTCGCCGGACAGGCCCGGCTGGAAGAGGTAGCCTTGCGAATAGGCCTTGTCGGTATAGACGCCCTCGGTGATCACGAGCCCGAATCCGCCTTGGGCGAACGCCCGGTAATACTCTGCCATCCGGCGCGTCGCGCATCCGTCGGCCTCGGCGCTCACGCGGGTCATCGGAGCGACCGCAAGCCGATTCGATAGTGTCAGGCCTCCCACGTCGAGCGGAGCGAAGAGCCGCCCTCTGTCCCACCTCAGCTGCGGTCTTTCGGGCTCTCCCGCCATTTCACCGGCTCTCGGTGGGACGAACGGCCGCAATCGCCTCGATCTCGATGAGGGCGGCGGGGTCGTACAAAGCCTTGATCTCGGCGATCGTGTCCGCCGGATAAGGCTCGGTGAAGAACTTGCGGCGGAGCTCCACGACCTCTTGAAAGTTGCCCATGTCCGTAACGAAGATCGTCACCTTGATGATGTCGTTCAGGCTCGATCCGCCTGCCTCCAGCACTCGGCGAAGATTGGCGAATGCCTGCTCGCCCTGGCTTCGAAAGCCGCCGTCCACGATCTTGCCGTCCTCGCCCGCCCCAGCTTGGCCGGAGATGAAGAGGAGGTCAGCGAACTTGATGCCCTGCGAGAGCAGGAAGGGCGCGTAATTGTCAGGCTCGGTGATCACACGTTCCAACATTGCTCTTCCTCCTGAATGGGGCATGGGTGATTCTGTCTCATGGTGATCGTATTGACAAACGCCTATTCATCAGCTATCAGATGATCCAAATTCAGCCATGGAAAAATGCGGCAACTTCCTCCCCTTTCAGCCCTCCGCGCCTTCGAGGCGGCTGCGAGGCACGGCAGCTTCAAGCGAGCAGCCAGCGAACTCGCGGTTACTCCCACCGCGATCAGCCATCAGATTCGCTCACTCGAAGAGCACACCCGCCTGAACCTCTTCGACAGGCGCGTTCGCAAGGTGACGCTCACGGAGGCTGGAGCGCACCTCTATCCGGTGCTGCGCGAAGGCTTTGACGCGTTCGAGGCCGTGCTCGAACGTCTCACGCAGGTAAGGAGGAGGAAGGCGCCGGTGACCATTTCGGCCACCACTGCCTTCACCGCGAAGTGGCTGCTCCCGAGGGTGGCCGGCTTCCAAAGCCTCCACCCGGACATCGATCTGCAGCTCTTGGCGTCCGACGAAGCGGTCGATCTCACCGGCAACCATGTCGACATCGCCGTCCGCTACGGACGCGGACCATATCCGGGTCTAGAGGCGGAGGTGATGTTCGCCGATGACTTCGCGCCGGTCGTCAACCCTAAGCTTGGCGTGCTCGCTCCCGCGGATCTGGCCGCGGTGCCTTTCATCCACTTCCAGTGGAAGCGAGCTCATCCGCTCAACCCGACCTGGGAGAGCTGGTTTGCTGCGGCTGGACTGGAGTGGATGTCGCCTGTGGCCGAACTCCGTTATTCAGACGAGGCCCACGCGATCCAGGCGGCGGTGGCGGGACAGGGAATCGCGCTCCTGAGCCTCGCCCTGGTCCGAGACGAGATCGCTGCCGGTCAACTGGCGCAGCCCTTCGGTCCGACCGTGGCGGGCCATACCTATCATCTAGTTATGAGCGGTGATCGTCCGCCGAGTACACGCGTGAGCGCAGCCGCCGAGTGGCTCCGGTCGGAAGTGAGGTCGATCCCACGACTGTCGAATCCTCTTTCTGGTACTTCGGAGCGTTCCGGACCCCAAGGCGCGGCGTTGTGATTGAACGACCCCTCCCAAGGCGGCGCGCCCTCGACGCCATGAAATGGGCTATCTGAACCCTGTTCCAGGTAAAGCGCTGGTCACCAATGTCTGGAACTATGAAAAGCCGTTCTGGTGGTGGCTCGCTGAACAGTCCCGAGCGGATGCAGGATCATAGTGCTCCAGCGGAAACGTAGTTATCAGTTTCATCCACGCTGGCGCGCCAAACTCCGCCGAATCTACGATTTTCTGCGCTTCGTTAAGCGGGACCACGCCGACGGAAATTCATTGTCGTAGGAGCGGCGGTAATCGGTGGCATGTGGCGTTCGCGCCAGTGAATTGCTCTTCGGCCGCAATGCAGTGGCGGCAATGAGTCAACCTAGAAGCCGCAGTAGACGATATCGTCACCGCGTAAGCTTGTGAGTATGCAGGGTGAAACACTGTTTGGGGGAGACACCCAATGGGTGAGGCGAAGAAGCGCGGTGCTGCTGCGGTGCACGAGGCACTGACGGCGCTGGGGGTCGACGCACTCGGCGGTCAGGTTCAAGTGCGCTGGAACCAAGGCGAGGCGGCGACCCCGTTCGGCCAGATGGCGTACTTCGCGGAGTTTCTGAATCTCACGGGACTGTACCGTCGCTGGGTTGAGAGTTGCCCGCTGTGCTACACGAGTCCGAATGGATCGAAGGTCGCCGACGTGCTGGGGACGCTGTTCTTGTCGGTACTCTCGGGACATTGGCGCTACGCGCACATTGCGGCATTGCGCGCTGACGGCGTCAGTGCGGGGTTGCTGGGGATGAGTGGGATCGTCGCCGAGGATACGGTGCGCAGGGCACTGATGGCGATGGACGGCGATTGGAGGCGGCAAATCGACCAACTTCGATCAGTCGCGTCTCCTCGGTATGCAAGGCTCGTTCAGCGTAACGATTGCAACCGGCGACTTCTTTTCGACCAGCAGTCGTTCGTTCGGGCAGGTCAGGAGGACCGAAGTCATCAACGGTCAGAATATTGAATCAGGTTCTACGTTGCCGCTGTGCCTGAGCCGTCAACATATGCGTTGATGCTCGCCGGACTAGGCATGGTCGCGTACGGCATCCGGGAGAAGAAGAAAGTAAAGTGTTACGGGGTCGCATCCAAGTATTCAGGGAAGCGGTGTCCACTTGGCGTATTCACGATGAGACGCAGGCATGTGCTCAGTGCGGGTCGTGAACTTGCGCGCATGCCGCGAGCGTACGTGGCTTGCCACGCGCACGCCGCGGTGGAACAACTCCACCGTGGTGGCCGTGGCGCGCGCATCGAGCTGCTTGCCTACCAGGGCGTGGTGCACGGAGTAGTAATGCAGGTCGAATTCGATGTGGTAGTCGATGTGTACACGCACCTTCTTCCACTCGGCGAACTCGTAGGGCTGCGCGGGCAGGGGCTTGAGCGCTGGGTGGTCGATCTCGGCGAAGGCGCTGGCACGCGAGCCGGGCAGCTTCTTGAAGGGCCGTGCGTTGAGTTCGTGGAGCAATTCGGCGATCGCGGCGTTGAGCGCGCTCAGACTGAAGAACTGCCGGTTCCTCAGGCGTGCGAGGATCCAGCGCTCCACCAGCAGCACGCCGGCCTCGACCTTGGCTTTGTCGCGCGGACGTGCGGCGCGCGCGGGGATCACTGCCACGCCGTAGTGGCGGACAAGCTCGGCGTAGGTCGCATTGATCTGCGGCTCGTAGCGGTGCGCGTGGGTCACGCCGCTGCGCAGGTTGTCGGGCACGAGGATCTCGACCACGCCACCGATGAACGCGAACAGGCGCACGTGCGCGCCGATCCAGTCGGGCAGCTCCTGGCTCCAGGTGGCCTCGGCGTAGGTGTAGTTCGACGCCCCAAGCACGCCGATGAAGATCGACGCGGGGCGCACTTCGCCCGTGTCGCGGTCGATCACCGGCACGGTGGGTCCGGCGTAGTCCACGAACAGCTTCTCACCGGCGCGGTGCTCCTGGCGCATGACCAGATCGAGCCGCCCTACCCACGCTCGGTAGTGCTCGCAGAACCAGCTGTAGGCGAAGCCCTGCGGGTGGTTGGCCCGATACTCCTGCCACAGCAGCATGAGGGTCACGCCGGGCCGACGCATCTCCCCGTGCAGGTACGCCCAATCGGGCTCGGCGCGCTGGCCAGCCGATACCGCGGGCGGGGGCGGAAACAGCCTCGCCTCGAGCTGCGCCTCCCCGAGGCTCTGCGGCAGTGGCCAGCCCAGTCCCGCATCGGCAAAGCGGCGCAGGTACTCCGCCACCGTGCTCGAGGCCGTGCCGATACTTCGGGCGATCTCGCGGTGCGAGCGCTTAAGCTCGAACCGCAGTCGTAGTGCCTCGATGATCTTGCGCATGGATAACCGTTCTCTTGCCACCGACCGTCCCCCCTGGAAAAGGGGCCGGATGGTAGCGGGTTATCCCGCGCCGCCACGCCGGCAATCGTTCGCTCCGACTGCTTACGCAGTCAGTGATCGAATTGCCGTGGAATCACTGATCGATTTGCCCTGGAATCGGTGATCGCAATGGCGTGGAATCAGCGATCGATTTGCCGTGGAATCAGCGATCGAAATGGCCTGGAATACGCAGCCTGGGCAGCGGAATACGCAAATTGCTCCGCAGGACGTCCATCATCACGCATCGAGGCAAACCCGGACGGGTTCGGTCGACGCTTCAGGAAGCGAGGCAGTCGACGAAACACACTCGCGCAAAACGCTGAGTGAGCCGGTGAACGCGGCAAAGAAATGCGCGGGAGCGCACAGCGCTCCGCAAAGCTGCCCAGCGTGGTAAGCAGGCACTCACGGCAGAAGCAGGCATTTCGCTTGAGCAGTCAGCCCCTCAGCGAGCGCGGAGACCATGACACCGGCTGCGCCGATGATGAAGACTATCGATTTCGCGGTGGTACCATTAGGCGAGCAGCCCAAGGATCGTACGTCGCTCTGCGCGGCCAGCCGGCGAGTGCGGACATGTAGCTGCCCGCAACACGCAACTACAGCGGCGGCAACCAGGAACACCGTGAGTGCGTGAGCCAAGTATCTTCGGGGGCATGACCAAGAGGACCACTCCATGCCGCACGAATTGCGCTATGAGTTAGGCGCGCAAGCCGCCGAGAGAGAACGGATCAAGTCTTCCATCTTTTGGATTTCATCCGTGCTGTCGGCGTCGAAAATAGAGATCATCGCGCCATTCCTGCCCGCGGGAGCCCTGAGCCCGTAACCAAGCCCGGGTGCGTATTCGAAGCGAACCAAGCGAGTCGAATCGATCGTGAACGTACTCCGTTGGGCTGGCTTTCCGTAAGCGTCCCCACAACCACGTACTTCCGTAGCGACTGGTGACATGGCAGGGTCCGCGCTCCTTTCAGACGAGGAGACGGACGATGAAGCAAGCTGACGGAGCTTTATCCGGCGATGAGACGAAGCGCACGCTGTGGGCTCGACGCATCGAGCAATGGAAGCGCTCGGGCAAGACGCAGCGAGAGTTCTGCGCGAGGCAGTCGATCGCGATATCGACCTTCCAGTGGTGGCGTGCGCGGCTGAGCCGATCGGGCGCGACATCGGGGCAGGCGCTGTTTGTGCCGCTACCGGTCATGTCGGCGACGGAGGCGGTGAGCGCGATCGAGGTGGAGCTTCGCTCCGGCACGCGGATGCGCTTCGAGGGTGAGGCGGCGCGTGCGGCGGTGGATCGTCTGATTGCTCGGGTGCGTTGATGTTCGGTGCAGGCGTCCGGGCTTACGTGTGCGTGGAGCCGGTGGACATGCGCAAATCCATCGATGGTCTGTCGCAGCTCGTGCAGCCGCTGTTCGCGGCCGACGCCTTCGGCGGACAGGTGTTCGTATTCCTCGGTAAGCGCCGCGACAAGGTGAAGCTGTTGTGGTGGGATCGGCATGGCTTCTGGCTCGCGTACAAGCGCCTGGAGCGCGGGCGGTTTCCGCGGCCGGAGGAGGTCGCCCGTGGGGTGCTGTCCGCGGCCGAGCTGATGGCGTACCTGGAGGGCATCGATCTGAGCCGGGTGCGCCGCTTGCCGATCGTGCGTGCAACGCGCCTGTCATAGCACGCGATGTCAACCGCGTCGTGAGGATTGCGTTGAACGGGGCATGCACGCGCTCGCCTCGTTCGACATCCAGCAGCTCCCCCGCGATGTCGATGCGCTGCTCGGGGTGATCGAGACACTCCACGCCCAGTACAGCGCGATCCTCGGTTCCCTACATCAGCAACTGCACAGCCTGCGCCGCCTGCACTTCGGCGCAAGTAGCGAGAAGCTCCCCGGCCAGGCGCAGCTGTTTGCCGAAGTCCTCGAGCTCCCGGTGCCGCCGCTCGATCAGATCGAGGTGAAGTACAAGCGGGCACGGCGTGGACGACCCGCGTTACCGAAGGATCTGCCCCGGGAGCGCGTCGACTACGACCTGAGCGAGACCGAGAAGGCGCAGTTCGATGCGTGTCAGCGCATCGGTGAGGACGTCTGCGAGACCCTGGAATACACGCCGGCCCAGTTGAAGGTCATCGAGCACGTCCGCGCGAAGTACGTCTGCCGCAAAGAGGGCCAATCCACGATCCGCAGCGCGCAGGCGCAGCCCTCGCCGCTGCCGAAGAGCAACGCCGGGGCAAGCCTGTTGGCGCAGATCCTGGTGTCGACCTTCGTCGATCACATGCCCTTACACCGTCAGGAGCGGGCCTGGAGCCGGCACGGGGTTGATCTGCACCGCTCCACACTGTGCGAATACAAGCTCGCCAGTGGAGAACTGCTCGCAGTATTGCGCCCGGCGCTGGCAGGCCACGCGGACTCCGGTAGACGTTTTTCCGGACCTCACTGCGCCAACCGTTACCGTCGTCGCCGAGGCGCACGGCATGGCGCCAACCGACGTGGAGAGCCTCGTCACCTTGCCGATCGAGGCAGCATTGAACGGTGCACCGGGCGTTCGCCGGGTCCGATCGGCGACCAAGATCGGTCTTTCGGTCGTCACCGTCGAATTCGAATGGGGCACGGATTCTTACCTGGCTCGGCAAGTCGTCGCCGAGCGGTTGCAGATCGCCCGCGCCGCACTACCGGCCGACATTCCAGCCCCGACAATGACACCCGCCGCCTCGATCATGGGCGAAATCCTGTTCATTGCGCTGCACTCGGAGCGGCACTCCGGGATGGCGTTGAAGAATGTCGCCGAGCAAGTGCTCAGACGCCGCATCCTGGCCGTGCCGGGCGTAGCCGAAGTGCTGCCGATCGGAGGCGAAACGCAGCAGTTCCAGGTTACCGTCAAGCCCGACCGCCTCGCCGCATACAACCTGACGTTGGATGAAGTCACGCAGGCGCTACGCGATTCGAACCAGAATACTTCGGCGGGCTTCTACGTCGCATCCGGACAGGAGTACTTGATCCAGGGCCATGGCCGCCTCAGCTCGCTCGAGGACATCGCCAATACTGCCATTGCGCTGCGCGCAGGTCAGCCAGTTCTCGTGCGCCAGGTAGCCGATGTAGGAATTGGTGCTGCTCCCAAACGCGGCGTCGGATCACACAACGCAAAGCCCGCTGTGATCATCGGCATCCAGAAGCAGCCGGGCGCCAACACGCTCGAGCTCACCGAGCGACTGGATCGAACGCTGGACGAGATTCAGGCCGGGCTGCCCGAAGGCATGCGGATCGAGCGTCATATCTTCCGGCAAGCGGACTTCATCACCGTCTCGATCGACAACCTGCTGGAAGCATTGCGCGATGGTGCGATCCTCGTCATCGCGATCGTCTTCGCGTTCCTGCTCTCTATCCGCGCGACGGCGATCACACTGTTGGCCATCCCGCTGTCGCTGGTGGCTGCGATCCTCGCCATGAAAGCGCTCGGCGCCACCATCAATACGATGACCCTCGGCGGCATGGCTATCGCCCTGGGCGCGCTGGTCGACGATGCCATCATCGTCGTGGAAAACATCGTGCGCCGGCTGCGACTGAACCGGGCGAAACCGGCCGAGGAGCAGCTATCCCCGGTGCACGTGGTGTACGAGGCGACGAAGGAGATTCAGGGCTCGATCGTGTTCGCCACGCTCATCATCATGCTGGTGTTCCTACCCCTGTTTTTTCTGTCCGGCGTCGAGGGACGTCTCATGGCGCCGCTCGGCTTCGCCTATGTCATATCGCTGGCGGCCTCACTGATCGGTGCGATTACGGTGACACCCGTTCTGTCCGCGCTCTTTCTGCCTAGTTCGAAGACCGTGCAGAGAAACGTCGAGCCGCGGTTCATCCACGCCCTCAACAGCGGATATCGTCGGATGCTGCACAAAGCCGTTCTGCACTGGAAGGCGATCGCCGCGATTGGGGCGCTCGCTCTCGTGGTCTCGCTGTTCGCGCTGACCCAGGCCGGCCGCGCGTTCCTGCCCGATTTCAACGAAGGCACCTTGACGGTGAGTACTTCGACCGTGCCGGGCACTGCGCTGGTGGAATCCGACCGCATCGGAAAGATGGTCGAGCAGATTCTGCTCTCCCATCCGGAAGTGGTCGCCACCGCGCGACGGACTGGCCGGGCAGAAGGCGACCCGCATGCGATGGACGTATTTGCGTCGGAGATGGAAGTGACGCTCGCTATGGCCGAGCGGAGCAAGGAAGCGTTTCTCGCGGCGTTACGCGCGGATCTGGCGAGCGTTCCGGGAACGCAGGTCATCGTCGGCCAACCCATCTCGCACCGGATCGACCACATGCTGTCTGGCACGCGATCGAACATCGCCGTGAAGATCTTCGGTTCGGATTTGAACGAGATGCGCCGCTTAACGGAGAGAATCAAAGCGCTCGTGCAAACGGTCCCGGGTGCGGTCGACGTGTCCGATGAGCAGCAAAGCGACATCCCGTTTCTGACGATGCGCTTCAACCGCGAAGCCCTCGCGCGTCATGGACTGAGCGTGCGGCACGTGTCGGAAGCGATCCAAGCGGCGTTCGCCGGCTTGCCCGTCAGCCGCATTCAACAAGGTCAGGCAAGCTTCGATCTCGCCGTTCGCTTCGATCCGGCCGTGCGCAGCAATATCGATACGATTCGCGCGACGCTCGTGACGACGCCTGCCGGTGGCCGGGTTCCTCTCTCCGCCCTAGCCGACATTCGCAACGACCGCGCGCCCTATTACATCAGCCGCGAGAACGTGCAGCGCAAGATGGTCGTCATGGCGAACGTCGCGGGCCGCGACTTGGCAAGCGTGGTCGATGAGATTCGCAGCAAGGTGTCGGACGAAGTGAAATTTCCAACCGGCTACCACGTGGAGTACGGCGGCCAGTTCGAAAGCGCTGAGGATGCCACACGTACGCTGTTCATCCTGGGCGGCGTCGTCACCGTGGGAATCTTCCTGTTGCTTTTCGTCGCGTTTGGCACCGGACGCGATGCCTTACTGGTGATGCTCAATTTGCCACTGGCCATGATCGGCGGCGTAATGGGTGTATTCGCCGCAGGCGGCATTCTGTCCGTAGCCTCCATCATCGGCTTCATCACCCTCTTCGGTATTGCGACCCGAAACGGCGTCATGATGATCGCGCACATCCACTACCTGTTGGAGCACGAAGGGATTCGCGACCCGGTTCTTGCGGTCACCCGGGGCGCCGAGGAGCGACTCGTGCCCATTCTCATGACCGCGCTTGCCGCTGGGTTTGCACTCGTGCCGCTGGCGCTGGCCGCCGGCGAGCCAGGAAGCGAAATCCAGGCGCCGATGGCCATCGTGATTCTCTTCGGCTTAGCCAGCTCGACGTTGCTCAACATGGTCGTCGTTCCCGCGCTTTACTTGCGCTTCGGCGCCGTGCGCACACTTGTCGCCCAGAATTCCTCGCGGAATCGGCAACAGACAAATGCTCTGAGCCAACCGAGGGAGTCCTGATATGACGCTCTGGAGATTGGTATTTATCTTTGGTGGCGCCTCACTGCTCGACGCGTGCGCGCCGCATGCATATACGCTCGTGCCGAGCGATGCCAATTCAGGGCAGCTGCATCACGACATCTACGGCCCGGAGAAACTGTCCGTCACCTACGCAAGACTTATTGCCGGTGATTTCGAGACGACGCGTTCACATCGCATCCATGGTCGCCACCGGCGGCACCTGGGATGGATCGCCGACGCACGGCTCTCCGCCGAGGATGGTACCCATTTGGGCTGCCATCTCGAGTGGCCCTACGCCGGGAAACCCTCGGGCACCTGCATGGAACCGACCGGAAAATCCTTCGCAGTCCGCTTCGAATAATCTGATCCACCGCGTCAAGGAGAACCCATGTTCCGTCCATCAGCCGCATTCATTCTGGTCGCAGCACTCATATCCGAGCCGTTGTTCGCTGCAGAACACGGCCACTCGCACGGACCCCGTTACGGTGGCGTTGCGCGTGAAGTTGGGAAAGTGACATACGAGCTGGTCGTGAAGCCGGATGCTCTGACCCTGTACGCATTGGACCACGGCAAGCCGGTCCCGATGCGTGACGCAAGCGCCGAAGCGACCGTTTACGCAGGCAACGACCGGACCACGGTCAAGCTCGCGCCCGCCGGCGAGTACACGCTGGCGGCAAAGGGAAGCTTCAAGAAACGGTGTCGGCGTGCGAGTCGCGGTGAACGTGATGCGTCCGGGGCAGAAGGAGTTGCGACTGACCTTCAACCTCAAGTAGGCATTCGATTCAAGAAGCCGAGCGTGCTCTATCCGAGCGCTCCGCCATGACTCTACTACGCCACCCGGGAGTCTCGGCGGCCTTGGCCGCTGCCGTTCTGTTCGGAGCCGGAACGCCACTCGCCAAGCTGTTGCTGGATGCGGTGAGCCCGTGGCTACTCGCCGGCATCCTGTACCTAGGCTCGGGGATTGGCCTGGCAATCTGGCGCTGGGCTCGTAGCACACCAACCGTCCGTCTCCCTCGCCATGATGTCGGCTGGCTCGTCGGAGCCGTCTTTTTCGGCGGTATGCCTGATGTGGGGCCTCGCCCACACCGATGCCGCCACTGCTTCTCTCCTCCTCAACGCCGAAGGCGTCCTGACGGCGCTCCTCACATGGTTCGCATTTCACGAGAACTTCGATCGCCGGATTGCTCTCGGCATGGCAAGCATCGTCGTGGGAGCGGTCATGCTTACCTGGCAACCGGGCGGCTCTCCGGGTGTTGATTCGGGTTCGCTCTGGTCATGCATTGCGATCATCGGGTGCGTGCCTTGCCTGGGCCGTGGACAACAATCTGATTCGCAACGTCTCTCTCGCCGACGCCACATTCGTGGCAATGGCGAAGGGGCTTGCGGCCGGTATTACCAACATCGTGATCGCATTCGCCTCCGGCGCAGCCATTCCCGGGCTCTCGCGATGCTGTCCGGTGGGGTGCTTGGGCTCCTGAGCTACGGCATAAGTCTCGTTCTCTTCGTCATTGCGCTCAGACATCTAGGTACGGCGCGCACTGGCGCGTACTTTTCGATTGCACCGTTCGTCGGAGCCGTAATCGCGGTGACATTCCTGGGCGAACCCATCAGGGCCTCGCTGGTGGTCGCCGCGCTATTGATGGGCGTGGGTGGGTGGCTTCATCTCATCGAGCGGCATCTTCACGAGCATCATCATGAAGCAATGGAGCACGAACACGAGCACGAGCACCACGCGCATCACCAACACACCCATTGTGTTGCGATGAATGAGGCTCATCCACATGGAATAAGCGTTGTTCCTCTATTTATAGGGGCTTAGTGCGCCTACGCTGCTCTACGCTGGAGCGCGTTTTTGGCGTGGAATGGCATGGTTTGGCGATGAAATGGCCCCAAATCTGCCCCAAGAAATTAGCTCGCAAACTGGGGCATAGCCAAGCGTATGCTGGCGTACTGCGCTGATGCTCGCTGGAGCGTGCGTTACTCGCTTGCGCGATCGTTGAGTCACGCTATCGCTGCGTCAGTCGGCCTTGAATGAGGGCGGCAAGTCGCCTTAAACCCGTTCAAGCGTGAACACTTCGCGCACGCTCAGCTTGAGCGCATCGGCTACCTGCTGCAAACGCTCGGCTGCCACGCCGCGGTACTGTGGCCTCGTAGCGTTGTATTTGCTGTTCGGCCAGCGACAGCCGTTCGGCAAGTTCCTTCTGCGTGAGATTGCGCACGATGCGCGCCTTGATTAGCGCCTCGCCGATACCAATGATGGACTCGGCCTCCAGCGTAAACACCTGGCCCTGGCGCAAAGCATCGTACTCGGCAAGCTCAGCCTCCAAGTCATCGAGCTGGCTGCGCAATCCGTCGTGCATAGCCTTTACCGCTTTCGGGTGCAGCCCTTCGGGATCGGGCGCGGCCAGTGCCTGCCGGAACCGCTCGGCCTGAGCCTGCGTGTTGAGGTACTGCTAGCACCTTCTGCGTCTCGAGATCTGCTGAGCTATAGCCTGAGCGGTTGCATCAACTCTTTGCGCGAGTAATGAAGAACAGTCGGTGGCGCTTCAGCCGGCTGCGCAACGTTCTCGATGATCACCATCGTGCGGTCAGCATGCGTTCTACGGTCTGCGGGACTACGCGGAGACTCTGGAGCGACTGCTCGCTGAGAAACAGCGCGCGTTCTCACACATGAAACGCTCTCGGACGTGTCCGCAAGACCCCTCCCTTGACTCGGAAGAACCATCCGAAGAAGTCGTGGGACTCCGAGATTCTTTTCCTACCATTCTTCTGGGATCGCTCTTTCCACGCCACACGCAGGCGGGTGCAAATGTCAGCGCCCGGTCGGAAACCGCCGAGCCATCTCGCGGACAATGTCGAGCAAGCGCCCGCAGAGTTCTTGGTCGCGCACCTCGATCTCATGCTCAATGGGTTTCATGGTGCCCGTGCCGTCAAAAAATAACCTGATTAGCGACATTCTTCAGCCAGCCGAATGAGCGCGGCGGGCCGAGGCGAGGTGAGGCAAGCGGCGCGCACCAGGCGAGCCAAGATGGAGGCGAGATTGAAGCGGCGG
>WHTS01000074.1:28781-30165 GCA_009377585.1 Betaproteobacteria bacterium | reverse complement strand
GCATCAGCACTTCGTCGATCGCATCGTGCTCACGCGCGGCTGGCTCTCCGGCGCGTTCCAGGTTCTGCTGCACTCGCCGGACGTCGCGGCGCGCATCGCCAACATCGGCGATTTCGTCCTCTACCACTCGGTCCTGCCGCCGGCAGTCCAGACGCTCGCCTGCCTCATCGCGGCGCGCGAGCTCGACTGTAACTACGCATGGGATGCGAGCGTGCGCCGCGCCCGCTTGGCCGGTGTGGACGGCGCTCTGATCGAGGCCCTCGAGCACGGCAAACCGCTCACCCCACTCGCTGGAGAACACAGCGTCATATTCAGTTTCTGCCGCCAGCTGCTGCGCGGAAACCACCACATCGCCGAAGACACCTACCAGGCCGCGATCAAGCAGCTCGGCATTGCGGCGACGGTGCAGCTCGCCGTGACGGTTGGTTACATCGCGATGATGAGCCTGGTCGCGAACGCGTTCGACGTACCGCCTGCGGGGGACGACTCGAAGCCCGCGCTGTAGTATCCAGCCGTCGCATCCCTCTGCTATACGCTCGCTGCGAGCACGCCTCCAAAGGCTCGGGCGAAGCTCGCCGCCGAGGACAAGCACTTCGTCGAGGCCGCGCGCGCAACGATCATCGTCTGTCTCCACGCCTCGTGGCGCCTACACTCTTTCGCGCGGCGGGCGCCGGGCGCAATAGCGCGGGGTGAGTGTGGCAAGGTAGTCGATTCTTCCGCATACGGCACGATCTGGCCGGGAAGGTGTTCGTCCGGGCCGCTCGGTTCCGCAGTATGATGGCCCCGATCGTTACCGAAGCTGTGCGGGTGATCGCAGGATCGCATTCGCGTCGATTCCGAACCACTCACAGGAGGACATCATGGCGGTGACCAAGCTGGCGAGCAGGCAAGCAAAAAAGCAAGCGTCGGTGAAGGACCGGGTCAGCGAAGCCGAGTGGCAGGTGCGCACCGACCTCGCCGCCGCCTATCACCTGGCCGTCATCTACGGCTGGACGGACATCATCCTCACGCATTTCTCCGCCCGTGTGCCGGACGCCGACAACCACTTCCTGCTCAATGCCTATGGCCTGATGTTCGACGAGGTCACCGCATCCAATCTGGTGAAGGTGGATCACGAGGGCAATATCCTCGAAGACATCACCGGTCTTGGCATCAACCAGGCTGGCTTCGTCATCCACGGCTGCGTTCACACCGTGCGGCCCGACGCCCACTGCGTGTTGCATACCCACACGCGGGCGGGGATTGCCGTGTCGGCCATGAGCGAAGGCGTGCTGCCGCTGAGCCAGCATTCCATGCGCATCGTGGGCGATGTCACCTATCACGATTACGAGGGCATTGCGCTGGATATGGACGAGCGCGAGCGCCTCGCCCGCGATCTGGGCCC
>WHTS01000074.1:15684-28326 GCA_009377585.1 Betaproteobacteria bacterium | reverse complement strand
AAGATACGTCGTCGTTTTCACGACGTTGTCCCACGCGGCGCCGACCGACCGGAGCGCAATCTCGATGTTGTCGTACACGGCGTTCGCCTGCATAAACCCACAATAGTCCCGTTTTATCTTATCTCCCTCGTTTCGTGCGCTACGGGATCGACATCCCTTGCGGCCTCGCGCTGACTGCCGTTTGCCTTTGCGAGGACCTGATGCCAGGCGCTCTGTACCCCGCCTCGATCCAGCGCCGTGGTCGCGCCTGCGACCAAGCAATCGCGAGCCGGAGCGAGCCGGACTATTAGCGGTACTTGATGCCGGCCGCCTTGATCACCTTTCCCCACACCGCGCTTTCCTCGCGGATTTTCCGGTCGAACTGCTGCGGCGTCGCGTAGACGATCTCGGTCGCGAGCTTCGACAGGGTGGACTCCAGCTCCGGCCGGCCGAGCGTGCGCTTGATCGCCTCGCTCAACTGGGCGACGACCGACGGCGGCGTGCCGCGCGGCGCCAGGAATCCGTACCAGCCGCCGGTCTTGAAGTCGAGCCCGGACGCCTCCTTGACCGTTGGCAGCTCCGGCAGCACCGCCGAGCGCTTCTCGCCGCCGACCGCGAGCGCGCGCACCCGCCCGTTCTTTATGAAGGCCAGCGTCGGCGGCAAGCCGTTGAACATCATGTCGACCTCGCCCGCCATCAGTGCAGTCATCGCCGGCGCCGCACCCTTGTAGGGGACGTGCACGAGGTCGATGCCGGCTGCGACCTTCAACAGCTCGCTCGCCATGTGGATGCCGACGCCGACGCCGCCCGAGCCGAAATTCAACCGGCCCGGCTGCGCCTTCGCGAGCGCGACGAGCTCCCTGACGGACTTTGCCGGCACGATCGGATGCACCAGCAGCACGTACTGCGCTTCCGCCACCTGCGCGATCGGTACCAGATCGCGTTGCACGTCGTAGGGCGTGTTGGGATTGAGATTGGGCACGATCGCGAGCGGCCCGGAGAATCCGAACAGCAGCGTATAACCGTCGGGCGGGGACTTGACTACCATTTCCGTGCCAATCAGGCCGGCCGCGCCGACGCGGTTCTCGACCACGAGCTGCTGGCGCAGCTCTTCCGAAAGGCGCTGGGATATCGCGCGGCAGATCACGTCCACCGGCCCGCCCGCGCCGGAGGGTGAGATGACGCGGATCGGCTTGCTCGGATACGCCTGTGCGAACCCTGCCGCGCTGAACATAGCGCATGCGGCGAACATCAGCACGCTGCAAACGGACTTCATGAATCCTCCCCCGGGGTTTCCTTGATTGTGTCGAGTTATTCTGAGGGTAGACGCGGCGGGCCGCAAGACTATAGGCGTGGGAAGGCGGTGGCTTGGTAGCGCGTCTGTATCATTGCCGAAGCGCGATCGCGTGCACGCGCGCGCAAGTCAACCGGCCGCGCGAGCATCGGGGCTGGCCGGCGCTGCTGCGCATGCTCGATTGGCGCCAGGCGGGCTTCGGCAGCTGGTGTCTTGAGTCAGAAGTTCGTCACCCTCGCGAACGCGGGGGTCCAGGTGGAGTCTCGTTCTGGATTCCCGCTTGCGCGGGAATGACGAATTACAACGAATTTAAGATTCACCACACTAGCCAAGCGCCGAGCGAGGGCGCCGGTCTTACAGGGGCGTCACGCGCCAGCCACCGGCGTGCGGCGCAAACCCTAGTGGCATGCAGTTGGCGAGCGCTGCGCTGCGCGGTGGGATCTGCAGCCATTCGCTCAAGATGCGAAACGTGCCGGAGTGGGCGACGATAAGCGGCAGCCCGCTTGCGCGGATCTGCTGTAGGCCCGCAAGCGTGCGCGCGCGGAATGCTTCGATGCTTTCGCCGCCCGACGGTGTCACGCCGGCAATGCGCAGCTCGCGCGGCTTGCCTTCCAGCTCGCCCCAGTTGCGTTCGGCGAGCTGCGGCACGAAGACGATCGGCAATCCGAGCGTTTCGGCGACGCATTGCGCGCTGGCGCGCGCCCGCTCGAGCGGGCTCGACCAGATGGCGTCGATGCCGCCGTGCGCGAGCCGTTGTGCGGCCAGGCGCGCTTGCGAGAGACCCGTGGCGTTCAGCGCCACGTCGGCTGAGCCGGCGATCAGGCCGAGCCGGTTGTTCTCGGTTTCGCCATGGCGCAGGAAGCAGAACGGCGCGGCCAACAACGGCGCGTTCGGCGCGCTCATGGCGATGACGGCGGGATGTTCAATCGCCGGTCGGTGTGATCTGGAACGCCTTGACTGCTTCCAGTGCGCTCAGCGCGGTCGACAGCTCGCGCAGGTTGCCCGTGTCGAGCGTGCGCACGACCATGCGGTACTCGAACTGGTCGCCCTCCTCGCGCAGGCGGTAGGTAATGTTGGCGATGCTGAATCCGTGCCCTGTAATGAGCGAGCGCAACTCATCCTCGTTCATGGCGTGTCCGTGCTCGAAGCGCACGCTGAAGATGGCGTACTGCTCGGTCGGCATCCGGCGTTCGATCCAGCGAAAGGTGGAGAGCGTACCCAGGACGAGCACGGAAGCAATCGCGGCGGGCAGGTAGAAGCCGATGCCGACCAGAATGCCGATGGCCGCGGTGATCCAGATCGAGGCCGCGGTGGTCAAGCCTCGCACCGACATCCCGTCCTTCATGATGACGCCGGCGCCGAGGAAACCGATGCCCGTCATGATGCCCTGCGCCATGCGGGTCGGGTCCACCGTCACGCGCGCGCTGCCGCTGGGTATGAACCACTGGCTTTCGTATACCGTCACGAGCATAAGCAAGCTGGAGGCGAGGCACACCAGCGCGTGGGTGCGAAAGCCCGCCGGGCGACCGCGATAGCTGCGCTCCAGACCGATCAACGCGCCCACCGCCAATGCGCTGCCCAGGCGTATGCATATTTCGAGCAAGTCGTTCATCGCCTTCCCCGACGCCATGCGCCGTGTCATCGATAGGCGACGAATATTGCATAGCTGGACGAGGTACGCAACGCTCGCGGAGCGGCGGCGTGAGCATTCCTGCGAAGACCGCGGGAGAACCGCCGAGCTTGCGCGTACGCGCGAACGGTCAGACGTCGTTGGTTATGCTCGCGGAATCGCAGCGGGAGCCCTATCCTTGCAGCGAGCATATGGCGCGTGAAATCGCGGCGGGGGTCCGAACCTTGGAGAGGAAATATGGCGCGTGAAACTGCGGTTGCAGCCGTCGTCGGTGGCGGCAAGATGGGTTGCGATATTGCCGCGGTGCTCGCCGCCGCCGGCTGGGCGGTGCACTGCCAGGAGCCGGAGGCGCGCATGCGTGCGTCGCTGTCCGCGCGCTTTCGCAGCGCGCTCGCGCCGCTGCGCGCGGCAAAGTCGACGGCCACGCGCTTTCATGTCCACGAGGAGCTCGGCGCGATCCCGTGGCCGCAGATCGCGCTGGTGATCGAGGCCGTTCCCGAGCAGTTGGCGCTCAAACAGAACCTGTTCGCGCGTATCGAGGCGCTCGCACCGCGCACGGCGATCCTGACCACGAACACCTCGAGCCTGCGCCTCGCCGACGTGATGCGCAAGGTGAAGCACAAGGACCGGGTCGCGATCGTGCATTGGGCGACGCCGGCTAATATCTCGCCGCTGATCGAGGTCGTGCGCGGCGCTCGAACCTCGCCCGCAACCATCCGCCGAATCAACCAATGGATGCGCAGCCTGGGCAAGATCGTCGTGAACCTCAATCGCGACGTCCCGGGCATGATCGTCAACCGTGCGCAGCACGCGATGATGCGCGAGTGCTTCAGCCTCGTGGACAAGGGCATCTGCTCGCTGCAGGACATCGACCTCGCGGTGCGCTACGGCTTCGGCTTCCGTTATGTCGTCTGCGGGCCGGTGCGTCAGCGCGATCTCAACGGGCTCGTCATCAATCACCGCGCCGCGACCCAGATCTATCCGACGCTGAACAGCAGCCGCGTGCCGCCGCGGGCGATCGCGAGCCGAGTCAAGGCGGGACACGTCGGGGTGACGGTCGGCCGCGGCTTCTATCGGTGGGACAAGCGCACGCTCGGGCCCTGGCTGCAACGCTACGAGAAAACGCTGGAGGCCCTGCTGCGCCTGATGCGCGAAACGATCGACGGCGAAAAGGTGCAGAATCGAAATCGTCGCACCTCGCCGCGACGCGCGAGTCGCGTTAGCCGATAGCGCTCACAGGCCCTTCAGCTCGCGCGCCGCATCGGCCACCAACGTTCGAAACCACTTGTGCAGGGCGCTGCCGTGAGTGCGGTCGTGCCAGAAGAGCCGGATCGCGATGCGTGGCATGCCGACGGGGCAGTCGTATTTGCGAATCGCGAGGCCCCGCACGAGCAGCTCTACCATGCGCTCGGGAACGGTCGCAATCAGGTTCGAGCGCGCCACCATGTGCGGCACGGCCGCGTAGTCGTGCGAAGTCACCGCGTAGCGGATGCGCTTGCCGTATTGCGCGACGGCGCGATCCGCCGCGTCCACGTGGCTGCGAATGAGGGTGCGCACCTGCGCCAGCGCGCAGAAGTCCTCCAGCGACAGCCGGGAGCGCACGGCCGGGTGGTTGGTGCGCGCGATGCAGACGAAACGGTCCTCGAACAGATTGCCGAAGCGCAGCTTGTCCGGCGGCTGATCGACGCCGCCGATGCGAAAGTCGATTTCACCGCGCTCGAGGCGCATGTCCGCCATCTCGCGGTTGGGCGCGCGTGTCTCCAGCACCAGGCCGGGCGCGAGCTTCTCCAGCCGCCGAACGACGAAGGGCATCAAAACGGCCTCGGCGTACCCGGTCGACGTGAGCGTCACCTTTGCCCGGGTCGTGCGCGGATCGAATTCGGCCGCGGGATTCATGATGCCGTCGATACGCGCCAAGGCGTCGCGCACGGGACCGATCAGCTCCAGCGCCTTGGGCGTGGGCGTGACACCCATCCGCGTGCGCAGAAACAGCTCGTCGGAGAACATCACTCGCAGTTGCGCCAGTGCGCGGCTCATCGAAGGCTGCGGCATCTCCATGCGCTGCGCCGCCTTCGAGACGCTGCCGGTGGCGGCGAGCGCGTCGAAACACAGCAACAAGTGCAGATCACGCCTGCGGATATTCATGTCACGGATAATACATATCTCCTCATTGAAATAGACAGTGCCGCCGTTCACTCGATAGCATCTTCGCAGGCAACGGCATTCACAATGGGGAGCGGCGTCCGGCTTCACCTCCCTACTGAAATGGAGGAGACCCATGCAACCATCGACAAAGTCGATTGCGGCTCTATCGCTGCTGTTCGCCGCCGCAGCGGCCTGCGCGCAGTCGGATTACCCCGCCCGGCCGATCCGGCTCGTGGTCACCTCCACGGCCGGGGGGACCGGCGACACGCTGGCGCGGGTAGTGATGAAGATCGCCGAAAAGGAGATCGGCGCCAACATCGTGGTCGACAACCGTCCTGGCGCCACCGGCACCATCGCGGCGGACATGGTGGCCAAGGCCGAACCGAACGGGTACACGCTGCTGCAGACCTCGACGTCCATCATCACCATCGCCGCGGCCGGACGGAAACTTCCGTACGATGTCATCAACGATTTCGTGCAAGTCACCAATCTGGGCACCGCCGAAGGGTACATCGTGCTGGTGAATCCGAACGTCAAGGCGGCTTCGATCAAGGAACTGATCGCGCTCGCCAAATCGGGATCCCTGCTGTACGGCTCCCCCGGCAACGGCAACCCGATCCACTACATGACCGAGGCGCTGAATCTTCGCGCCGGCACGAAGATGACGCACGTCCCCTACAAGGGACTCGCGCCGGCGCTGATCGCGCTGGTTTCCGGGGAGATCAACGTGCTGCTCGCGCCTGCGCTCGCCACGCGCCCGCACATCGAGGCCGGGCGCATGCGTGCGCTTGCGTCAGTGAGCGCGAAGCGAATCTCGTCCATGCCCAATTTGCCTACGATGGAGGAGGTTGGATTCAAGGGCTTCACGCTTCTCGGCGGCTGGCAGGGCATCTTCGCCCCGGCGAAAACTCCGGGGGTGATCGTCGAAAAGTTTCAGGGTGCCGTAGCCAAGGCCGTGCATTCGAAGGAGATCGAAGCCTTCATGGAGAAGGGCGGCTATATTCCCGATGGCCGCAGCCCCGCCGAGTTCAGGGAGCTCGTCGTTTCCGATTTCAAACGCTTCAGCGAGCTCGCTCGCGTCGCCGGCATCAAGGAGTAGCCAACATGTTCATCACCGATTCGCAGGTTCACCTGTGGCTGGACGAGTCGCCCGAGCGGCCTTGGATCAAGGGCGCGCGCGAGCGGCTCATCAAGAACGGGCACCGCACCGAAGCCTTCAGCTACGAGGAATGCATCCGGGAGATGGATGGCGCAGGCGTCGATCGCGTGATGATCGTGCCGGGCTCGTGGGAAGGCGATCGGATCGACTACGCGCTCAAGGCGTGCGAGGCTTATCCCGACCGGTTCGGCGTCATGGCGCGGATCCCGCAGAACAAGCCCGAGGAAGCGAAGGCGATGCTGCGCGACTGGCAATCGATCCCTTACGTCAAGGGCACCCGCATCACCTTCCACCGGCCGATCGACCGCTACTGGATGATCGACGGCACCATGGACTGGTACTGGCCTTTCGCCGAAGAGGTCGGCGTGAAATCGATGATCCATGCGCCGATCTGGAAGCGCGAAACGGGGCAAGTTGCAAAGCGCCATCCCGGGCTGAAGCTCATCGTCGACCACATGGGCATTTTCACCCGCACCACCGACGACGGCATCGGCTATTGGGTCGAAGAGACGATCGAGCTCGCGGAGCACCCGAACATCTACGTCAAGGTCTCGGCCATTCCCAGTTTTTCGACCAAGGCGTATCCGTTCGAGAACGTGAACGGATACGTGCGCGACGTGGTGAAGGCGTTCGGCGCCGAGCGCTGCTTCTGGGGCACCGACCTCACGCGGCAACTCAACCATGGGCTCAGCTACCAGAATTGCATCGAGCACTTCACCCAGCACATGGGGTTCACGCCGCAGCAGCTGGAATGGATCATGGGCCGGGGCATCAACGAATGTCTCGATTGGCCGGCGCCGGCGCCCAAGCTCGCGCCGCAACCGGCCAAGGGTGCGTGAGGAGCTCGCGATGAAATACGCCAGCTCAGGGACCAACACGGAAACCGGCGTGCGGCGCAATCCGATTGCGCAGGCGGGCGCATGAAGATGGCGCAGGCGCACGCATGAAAATTGCCGTCGTCGAGGACTACGCCAACGTCTTTCGCAGCGCTCCGGCGTATGCGCGTCTCGCGGGGCACGAGGTGGTCGTCTACACCGAGCCCGAGACGGACCGGGAGCGACTCGCCACCAAGCTCGCGGATGCCGACATCGTCGTCGTCACGCAGCAGCGTACGCGCTTTCCGCGGGCGCTGATCGAGAAGCTGCCGCGGCTGCGCTTCATCAGTCAGACGGGCCGCAACATCGGCCACCTGGACCTCGCCGCCTGCGCCGAGCGCGGCATCGTGGTTTCGGCCATCGGCGGCGCCCAGCCGCACGCGACCGCGGAGCTGACGTGGGGACTTGCAATCGCTGCGCTGCGTCGCATTCCCTACGAATCGCAGCGGCTGCGCGACGGCCTGTGGCAATCCACCGTCGGCACCCGTCTCTACGGCAGCACGCTGGGAATTTACGCCTACGGGCGCATCGGCGCCCTGGTCGCGCGCGTCGGCGCAGCGTTCGACATGCGCGTCGTGTGCTGGGGCCGGGAGGGCTCGACGGCGCGTGCGCTCGCGGATGGCTACGAGGTGGCCACGAGCCGCGAGGTCTTCTTCGCCGAGACCGACGTGTTGAGCCTGCACCTTCCCCTGCGCGACGAATCGACCCGCGGCATCGTGACCGCGCGCGACCTCGCTCTCATGAAGCCTACCGCGGTGCTGGTCAACACGAGCCGCGCCGGCATCATCGAACAAGGCGCGCTCGTGGCTGCATTGAAAGCGGGCCGGCCGGGGTTTGCGGGCATCGACGTATTCGACGACGAACCGGTGGTGGGTGCGTCCGACCCGTTGGTGCGGCTACCCAACGCCGTATGCACGCCGCATCTCGGCTACGCGACGCTCGAGACGCTCGAGCATCACTACGACGATGCGGTCGACCAGATTCTCGCTTTCGTCGCGGGGAAACCGATCAACGTGGTGAGCGGCGGGGGTTGAGGCTCAGCGCAGCATCCAGGCGGCGATCTTTTCGACCACCTCGCGCTCCAGGCCGTTGAACCCGTGATACGCGCGCGCCTGGCATGGATCGCCCTGGTTCGCGCCACCGGTGAAGGTCATCAGTTCCTTCCGCGGATTGGATGCGAGCTTCTCCATCAAGCGCGGCACGTCGCTGAACAGGGTGACCCGGCAGCCATCCTGCTCGTGGTGCACCACCAGCACCGGAATCCGGAGACTGTCCATCGGCATGTCGGGCACCGGCCGGCTCTTGCGATCGGCCAATACCGTCGCTGTGAGCACAATGCCGTCTGGACCGCCGTCGTCCACGAGCCGGGTCGCCACGTAGGCAACCGATTGCGTGCCGCGGCTGGTGCCGATCAACCACACCGGCAGGGCCGACTTTTGCCGCAGCCAGGCGATGACCGCCTTCACGTCGGCCGCGTGATCCGGGCGTTGCCGATAGCCGCCGAGAAACGGCGGGCTCTGCCGGTCGGAGGGGGCATCGATCACCGCGACGGCGAGGCGCTGTTCGGCGAACAGTTGGCGCGAGCGCACGAGGAAGTTGCCGGAGCCGCCGCCCAGGCTGCCGTCGTCCGCAATCTGCAGACCCCCATTGCCGCCACTGAACAGCACGACCGCCGCCTTGGCATCGGGCGGCGCGAGGTAGAGGAAGCGCTGGGTAACGCCGGGGCGGGTCGGGATGTCGATCACTTGTTCGGGATGCGCAACCGCTGAAGTGGCAAATGCGGCCGCAACCAGCACGTTGGAAATCCGCGAGCCCATGTTCAAAAAGACCTCCCTCGGCACACGTATGACAAGCAGGCGGCCGGCCGGGTGGCCCCGCTGGCGCTCGAGCGTCAGTATGTTCGCATACTTGCCGAGCACCCTGTGCACGCCGCCACGCCGACTGCACGCCAGAAGGAAAAGAAGTACCATCGCTCAAGCATTCAACCGGCTTCGAGGAGGCGCCATGGCGCTCGGCCCGCATCGCATCGAATACGAAGTCATCGAAGGCTGGGAACGCATGCCGGAAGGCTGGAGCTTCGTCGAAGTGGCCGGCGTGGCGTGCGATTCGAAGGACCACGTGTACGTCTTCAACCGCGGCGAGCACCCGATCATCGTGTTCGACAAGGAAGGCCGGTTCCTGAACGCCTGGGGCGAGGGCATGTTCGTCGGCCCGCACGGTATCTTCATCGACCGCGAGGACAACCTCTGGCTCGCCGACGACAAGGATCACACCGTCCACAAGTGCACGCCCGAGGGGAAGAAGCTGATGACGCTCGGCACCTCGGGTCAGCCCGCGAACACCGGCTACAAGATCGGTGCGAGCCCGGTGCAGCGCGCGGCCGGCCCCTTTCATCGCGTGACCAACGTGGCGGTGCTGCCGAGCGGCGACATGTACATCGCGGACGGCTACGGCAACGCTCGCGTGCACAAGTTCTCGGCGCAGGGCGAGCTGCTCTTCTCCTGGGGTGAGCCGGGGCACGGGCCGGGACAGTTCATCCTGCCGCACGGCATCGCGGTCGACAGCGCGGGGCTGGTCTATGTCGCGGACCGGGAAAACTCGCGCGTCCAGATCTTCAACGGGCGCGGCGAATACCTGCGCGAATGGGGGTTCGTAAATCGACCCTACGACATCTTCATCGACGAGCAGGACACGCTGCACATCGCCGAGGGCGGCTTCCTCAACTACATGATGAAGCGCTCCGAGGGACCGCTGCCGGCGCACGACCAGACCATGATCTGCCCGCCGGAAGGGCACGCGCCGATCGCGCGCGTCACCGTGTGCGATCCCGATGCGAACATCATGTGCCAGATCGGCGGCGAGAACCCGGTGCTGCCGGGCAACTTCATCGCCCCGCACGGCATCTGGGCCGACAGCAAGGGCGATCTTTACGTCGGCGAAGTCTCCAAGCAGGCCGGTGCGGTGAAGCGCATGGCGCCGCTGACCGTGCACTGCTTCCAGAAATTCCGCCGCCGCGCGGGCTGAGATGAAGGCGGTCGTCGTTCGCGAGTTCGGTCCGCCCGAGTCGATCCGGGTGGAGGAATTTCCCTCGCCGCAGCCCGGCGACAACGAGGTGTTGATCGACGTGCACGCCGCGGGCGTCAATTTTCCGGACATGCTCGTCATGGGCGGGAAGTACCAGACCCTGCCCCCGCGCCCGTTCGTGCCCGGCAAGGAGTGTGCGGGTGTGGTTGCGGCGGTGGGCAAGTCGGTAACCACCTGCAATTCGGGCGAACGTGTACTGGCCTGGATGGAGCACGGCGCGTTCGCCGAGCAGGTGGTCGCAGCACAGGACAACTGCTTCGTCTTGCCCGAGCCGATGAGCTTCGAGGAAGGCGCCTGCTTCGGGCTCGTCTACCAGACGGCGCACTTCGCGCTCGTGGAGCGTGCCGATCTGCGCGCGGGCGAGATCGTCCTCGTCACCGGCGCGAGTGGCGGCGTGGGCCTGGCGGCCGTTCAAATCGCCAAGGCGCTGGATGCAACCGTCGTCGCTGCGGTGAGCACTGCGGACAAGGCGGAGATCGCGTGGCGCAACGGGGCCGATCACGTGATCGACGTGTCGGTTCCGAATCTGCGCGACGGTTTGCGCGATCAACTACGCAAGGCGACCGGCGGGCGCGGCGCCGACGTGGTCATCGAACAGGTGGGGGGCGAGGTGTTCGATGCGAGCCTGCGCGCGCTCGCATGGAGCGGGCGCCTGGTGGTGGTCGGGTTCGCCGGCGGGCGCATCCCGGAACTGAAGGCGAACTACCTGCTGGTGAAGAACATCGCGGTGCTCGGCCTGCAGATCAGCGACTATCGCGACAATCATCCGCGGGCGATGCGCCGGGTCATGGCCGAGCTGTTCGACTGGTACGACCAGGGCAGCATCACGCCGCTGGTGAGCCAGGTGTACCCACTGCGTGATTTTGCAGCCGCGTTCGCCGCCATCGCCTCGCGCCAGGCGATCGGCAAGCTCGCGCTCGCCGTGCGCTGAGCGCAGAAGAGAGCTAAGGCAGGTGCACTTTCGCGCGGTTTGACGTGTCGGCCGATTGCGGAAGAATCCTGCCGCCTTGCGGCAGACGAAGGCATCATCGACGTTCCTGAACAACCGGGCGCACGACGCTCGGCCCCAGAGGAGGACGCATGAGGAGGAAGCGCATGTCCACAGCCATTCGTTTGTTCGCAGTGCTCGCCGCGGCTGCCGCTGCGGCCGCATCGACCCATGCCCAGGCCGCCGATTCGTTTCCCACGCGACCGGTGCGCTGGATCGTGCCGGTTTCGCCGGCGGGAACGACCGACATCATGTCGCGCCTGATCGGCGCCCGCTTGCACGAGCTCTGGAGCCAGCAGGTCATCATCGACAACCGCCCGGGCGGCGCGTTCGTCACCGGCACCGACATCCTGGCCAAGGCCTCGCCCGACGGCCATACCATCGGCATGCTGCTCTCGCCCCATGCGGTCAACCCGTTCGTGATGAAGAAGCTGCCGTACGACTCGGTGAAGGATTTCCAGCCCATCACGCTGGTGGCGATCGTGCCGGGATTGCTCACGATGCACCCGGGCGTGCCGGCCAAGAACCTGAAAGACATCATCGCGCTCGCCAAGGCGAAGCCCGGATCGCTCAACTACGGCTCGCCCGCGCCCATGACCTCGGGCCACCTCTCCATGGAGCTGCTCAAGCTGATGACGGGCATCGAGATCACCCATATTCCCTACAAGGGTGGGGCACCCGCGATGGCGGCCGTCATGGCAGGTGAATCGCACATGATGATCAGCGGGCCCGCGACCGTGCAGGCGAACGTGAAGGCCGGCAAGCTCAAGGCCATCGCCGTCACCACCGCCAAGCGCTCGCCCGGCATGCCCGACGTACCAACGTTCCAGGAATCCGGCGTGCCGGGCTTCGATACCTACGAGTGGTACGGCCTGTTCGCTCCGGCCGGAATCCCGCGCTCGACGCTGCAGAAGCTCAATCGCGACATCGGTTCGGTGGTGCGCATCCCGGAGGTAAGCGCGCGCCTCAACAGCATGGGCTGCATTCCGACGACCAATTCGCCGCAGGAGTTCGCCGCATTCGTGAAAAGCGAGATGCAGAAGTGGGGCAGCCTTGCCAAGAAGGTGAACCTGCAGCCGAATTGAAGAGCACACCACTTCGGCGCTTCGCGTCACCCAGCTCATGAGACGCGGGAAACTACGGGACCACACCACTCCGGCGCTTCGCGCCACCAGCTCATGAGACGCGGGAAACTTTGGAACCACACCACCCCGGCGCTTCGCGCCACCCCTCCTCGTGAGAGGAGGGGAAGGGTGCCGGCGTATTCCCGTGAGAGGAAGGCAAAGGTGCCGGTGTCTTTCCATCCTTGGCAAGGAGGGGCGGGACGCGCGAGCGCGCGGACGGGTGGTCTTTGGATCGAAAACCACACCCACCTGGCTGATCGACATGGAAGAAGTGTTGTACGAAGTTCGCGATCGCATCGCGACGATCACGCTGAACCGGCCCGAAAAGCGCAACGCGCTGACGCAAGCCGGCCTCGATGCCCTG
>WHTS01000074.1:0-15183 GCA_009377585.1 Betaproteobacteria bacterium | reverse complement strand
TTACCACCCCCTCCGCGCAGAGCGCGTCGAGCCCTCCTTGACAGGAGCGGCTTTAACTTCCCCTCATCTCAAGAGCGGGAGGTGACCATATAAGCGGGAGGTGACCATATAAGGAGGGGTATCCAGCGGGCATTCATCTCACGGGAGATCACATGGATCTGGGACTCAAGGGCAAGGTCGTCGCCGTCACGGGCGGCAGCGAAGGGATCGGCAGGGCGACGGCGCTGCGCTTCGCCATGGAAGGCGCCAACGTCGCGATCCTGGCGCGGCGCCAGGAGCCGCTTGCCAAGACGGCGGGCGAGATCGAGGCGCTCGGCGTGCAGGTGCTCGCCGTCAACGGCGATGCGACCAAGGACATGGTGCGGTTCATCGACGAGACCGTGAAGCGCTTCGGCCGGATCGACGTGCTGGTCAACAATGCGGGCGGCTCGGGCCAGAATCCGTTCGACAAGGTCGACGACAAGGGCTGGCGCGAGGACATGGAGGTGAAGCTGTACGCGCCGATCGAGGGCGTGCGCTGCGTCGTCCCGCACATGAAGAAGCAAGGCGGTGGCAGCATCATCATGCTCACGATGGCGGCCGCCGCGACGCCGGGCGCCAATCAATTGCCCACGGTCGTGAGTCGCCAGGCGAGTGTGACGCTGGCGAAAGCGTTGTCGAAAGAGCTCGGTCCGCACAACATCCGTGTCAACGTCGCCTGCGTGGGCAAGATCAAGACGCCGCAGCAGGAGCGCGGCGCCAAGCGCGCCGGCCGCACCGTGGAAGAGCACTTCGCCGCGCAGGCCAAGACGGTACCGCTCGGCCGCATGGGTGAGCCGGAAGACCTCGCCAACGCCATCGCGTTCCTCGCCTCCGATGCGGCCAATTACATCACCGGCACTTGCATCAACGTCGACGGCGGCGTTTCGGGAGTAGTCTGAGTTCTTCGACGGGGTGAAGCCCCCGGGGAATGAGTGAAAAGTGAATGAAGTGAAGGGTGAAGGGCGCCGCCTCTGACGAAAGGAGGTCGGGACCACCGTCCCCGCTTTTTCACTTTTCACGCCTTCACTCTTCACTCAACTTGGGGCACCGCTGGCCGAGCCCGCCTGGTAGCCGCGCTGGATCACCGGGCAGGTGCCGTGCTCGCCCGGGCCGGTTTCGATCAGCGCGAATACCGCGGCGAGCGGATTGATCAGCCCGAGCAGCAGCGCTGCCGCGCCGCGCGCAGCGAGCGGTGCTGGCGCCGGGCCGAGGTCCGGGTTCGCTAGCGTACCGCCGACGACGATCGGGGTGCGTAGCGACAGGAAGCTCGGCTTCTTCGGCGCTTGCGTGAGCTTCATGTCGATCTGCTCCGTCTCGAGATTCAGCCGCCCCGACAGCGAGAGCACCGTGGTATCGGTCTCGACCAGCGCGACGTTGGGCGTCGCGATGCCGTCCGCGATCGTGATGTCGATCGCGGAGCAGCGCACACTCTCGGGGTTGCTGCCGACCAGGTTCGCGAGCACGCGCGCACCATCCAGATCGATCAGCGCGGGCAGCAGACCGGGGACGTTTCCCTCGGCGAGCAGGAGCGTAAGGCGCCCGTCGGCGCTGCCGAGCGCCGCCGAAACCGAGTTGCCGCGCCCCTTCAGCTCGATGCGGCCGGAAAGGGTTCCCGCCGCCTCGCCCACCGCGGCCTTGTCCGGCGCAATCTCCGCCACGTGTACGCCGCTCATGCGCGCCGCCAGCGCTGCACTGGCTGGCTGCTGACTCGCATCGAGCGTCACTCGTCCGGCGAGCTTGCCGCTCGCCATGCCGAATTCGATCGGGTCGAGGAGGATCTGCCGATTCTCGAGGCGGAAGTCGGCGCGAAAATTGTCGAACGGCCAGTCGGCCACGCGGACCACCTGTTTCGCCCGCACCTGGACATGCGCATCCAGCTTGCCCAGCGCGCCGAACTCGAGCTGGCGGGCGGGCAGGAGCATCTTTGCGTCCTTCGACGTGGGCTTGTAACGCGAGCGATTGCTGGCGCCGATCAGCGGGCCCAGGTCGGCAAGGTCCAGCATGTTGGAGACGAGGTTAGCCTCGAGCCGGGGTCGTTCGCCCCCGGTCACCACGGTCACGGTGCCGGCGACGTCGCTCTTGCCCATGCGGCCCTCGAGATCGGTGGTGCGCCAGGTGTTGCCCTCGCGCGTGAGCAATCCGGCGGCAGAGAACTTCGGCGTTTCCGGCAGCGGCACGCCGAAGTACGGTCCGACCAGCGCGAGGCTCGCGCCTCGAACGTCGTAGCGCAGGATCACGCCCTCGAACGTGACCAGGCCTCGAATCTCGCCGTCTACCGCCACCTGGGTGTCGCCCAGAGTGCCCTTCACCGCGAGCGGCACCGCCTGCTCGACATTACGCAGCGAAAGCAGCGCGGCGGTCTCGCCGGCGAGCTTCAGCGGCTGCGCCTGGAAAATGCCTTCGACCTGGAACTTGAGGCTGCGCGGATCGTCCGGCGCCGCCGTATCCTCGAGCTTCGCGATCAGGTCCGCCTGGGTCAACGCATCGATGAAATGCACGCTCGCGCGATCGACGCGCAACTGCTCGATGATCGGCGTAGACCCCTCGCCTTTGTCCTGCTGCTCCTCGTTGAATACCCAGGTGGCGCGGCTGTCTTTCAGGCGCTGAAGGTGCAGCTCGGGCCGCTCCAGCACGATGTCATGGATGAGGACCTTTTTTCTCAGCAACGGGAGCACGGCGATCTGCAGCTCGACCGCATCGGCGAGCAGCAGGTCTGGAGACTTGGCCCACTCGGGATTTGATAGCCGGACCTGCTCGAAGCGCAGCCGCGGATGCAGCCGGAACTCACCGCTGATGGCGCCTCGGATCTCGAGCGTGCGGCCGGTGGCGTCGTACACGCCATTCTCGATCGGCGACTTGAGCCAGTTCCAGTCGAATACGAGAACGAATATCGCGATCGCCGCCACCAGGAACAGCACGACGGCCATGCCGATGCGCTTGGGCCGAGTCCAGGCGATCGTCATGGCCGCATGTTCCCATTTACGCTCCCCTCTCCCTCCGGGAGAGGGGTTGGGGGTGAGGGAGCGTTTGCGCCGATGCTCATGCTTCCTGCGCGAGCGCGATTTCGTTGCGCACGAGCTTGACGCCATCGATCGAGAGTGCAACCTGGGCCGCCATGCTGCGCAGCTTGGGATCGGGGGTGGTTCCAGAGAGTGTCACGACGCCTTCCTGGCTCCGTACCGCGATCGCCGAGCCATGCAGGTCGGGCTCGGCTTCGAGCGCCGCCTCGATCTTCGAGCTCAGCGCTGCGTCCTCGATTGATTCGGTGGGTCGCGTCGGGATGTTGCCTGGCGTCGCGGTTTGCCCGGCGGACGCCTCGGTCTCCCTGCCGGCCTGCGCATTCACCTCAGGAACGCGATCGGACCAATCCGAATTGCAGGCGGCAACCAGAAGGACAAACACTCCGGCCGGAATCCATCCGAGCCTGAATTTCTCGTCCATACGTGTATCCTCGTATCGAAGGCGTTTCGTTGCTGCCGTGCTGCCGGATATACTGTCCGCACATGCTTGCAGCGTGGCGTGTCCGCCAGCGAAATGCCGTATGTCCGAATGGGCGCACGCCCTGTGCCCGCTTTGGGCGCGTTCGGACGCGCGCGCGGCAGAGGAAGTGGCCGCTATAATTTCTACGGCCGGCGAGGCATGCGGGGAGGGCAATGGAACTCGGGTTGAAGGGCAAGGTTGCGCTCGTCACCGGCGGGAGCCGCGGCGTCGGCCGCGCCATTGCGCAAGCGCTGCTCGCTGAAGGCGCGAGCGTGATGATCACGGCGCGCGATCCGCAGCGCTTGGCGGCCGCCCGCGAGCAACTGGCTCATGATGGCGGCGAGGTGCGCGCGGCGGCGGCAGACCTGGAAGACGACGCGGCCGTTCGCAGCATGGTGCAGGCGACCATCGAACAGTTCGGCCATTTCGACATCCTGGTCAATGCCGCCGGCAGCGTGAATCCGGCCGATTTCGCCTCGCTCACCGAGGCCGTGTGGCCAGCGCTGTTCGAGCAGAAGTTGAACGGCTACGTGCGCTGTCTGCGCCACGCGATTCCGCATCTCAAGACGCGCGGCTGGGGTCGGATCATCAACCTGGCCGGCGTCGGCGGACGCGAAGCGGGTGCCATCACCATTCCGGTCGGCCTCAACAACGCCGCCGTTCTCAATCTCACCAAGTCGATCGCACTCATCATGGCGCCGTACAACGTGCTGGTGAACGCGGTCGTGCCGCACATCATCGACACCGATCGGCAGGACGAGACCATGAGCCTGCTCGCGGATCTCACCGGCCAGCCGGAAGCGCAGATCCGACAAGAACGTCTGAACAAACTTCCCCTGAAGCGCATGGGGCGCGCGGAGGAAGTCGCGGCCGTCGTGGCCTTTCTCGCATCCGAGCGGGCGAGCTTCGTAGTGGGCGCGGCCTGGCATGTCGACGGCGGCGCCTATCACGGCATATGAAAGATCGACAACCAAGCGAGGAGGGCTGCATGAAGAAGGCATGGATCGGCTGCGCGGTCGGCGTGGCGTTGGTGGGCGGCGTGCAGGCGCAGGATTATCCTAACCGGGTGGTACGGCTGGTCGCTCCGTTCTCGCCGGGCGGCTCCACCGACGTTCTGACGCGGCTCACCGGCGCGCAGTTGAGCAATCGCTGGAACCAGTCGGTAGTGGTGGAAAACCGGGTCGGCGCGAGCGGGCGCATCGGCGCGGAGCACGTGGCGAAGAATGTGCCACCCGACGGCTACACGCTGCTGGTTGCCGGCGCGCCGCATGCGATCGGCGTGAGCTTGTTCCGCAAGGTCAACTACGACCTGGAGAAGGATCTGGTCGCGATCGCCAACATCGCCACCTTTCCGAGCGTCATCGTCGTGCATCCGTCGATGCCGGTGAAGTCGGCCGGGGAGCTCATTGCGCTGGCCAAGAAGCGCCCGGGCGAGATCGCGTTCGGCTCCCCCAACATCGGCTCGCCCAACCATCTCGCCATGGAGTTGTTCAAGACCATGGCGGGCATCGACATGCTGCACATTCCGTACAAGGGCGGATCGGGGCAGATGATGGGCGACCTGCTGGGCGGACAGATCCAGCTTGCTTCCATGGGATTTCCTCCGGCCGTGCCGCAGGTCAAGGCCGGAAGATTGCGCGCGCTCGCCGTATCGAGTCTCAAGCGTTCGCCCGTGTTGCCCGATGTGCCGACGGTGGATGAGTCGGGGCTGCGCGGGTTCCAGGTCGAGTCCTGGTACGGAGTGTTCGGTCCGGCCGCCATGCCCAAGGACATCGTTTCGAAGGTGCATGCCGACATGCAGGCGGTGCTGGCCGGCACCGAGATGAAAGCGAAGCTCGCGCCGCTCGGGGCCGAGCCGTCGCTCATGTCGACGGACCAGTTTGCGAAGTTCGTGCACGCCGAGATCGCCAAGTGGGCGAAGGTCGTGAAGGCTTCCGGGGCGAAAGCCGACTAGCGCAGGCGGCGTGCGTTTCGCGTGCGAGCCGTTCGGCAACAACAGCAGCGTGGCCCGGCGGTACGGGCTGCTGGCGCGGCGGATCGTGGCGGGCCTGGGCGATTGGGCTTGCTTCGGACGACCTGCACCGAGCGGGGCTGAGCCGCGCGCCTTACGAGTCTGCAGTCACGAACAGCTCGTTCTGCACTTGCTTGACGCCGTCGATCTTGCTGGCGACCTCGGTCGCCAGCTGGCGCGTCTCCCGGGTGCGGGCTTCGCCGCGCAGGTACACCGTTCCGTCGGCGGCCGATATGTCGATGCCGAGGGTGTTCAGCTCGGGCTCCGCCGCAATCGCCGACTCCACCATGGCGACCAGCGTGCCGTCGTAGCTGGGGACCTCGGTCGATTCTTGTCGCGCCGGACTGCTTGACCGCGGCGGCGTCGGGATCGATTGATCGCCGCGGTCGGCAAGCTTTTCCGTACCCGGTGCGGCTGCGGGATACTGGACCGTTTCGGGCGCTTCGGAACCGCAGGCGGAAAGCACGAACGCCACAGTGACTACGGATGCGAGGGTTGAGAAGGCGTGAACACGAGGCACGGCAAAATCTCCTCGGAAGACGATGCCTCGCCCCTGCAACCTGCATGCCTCTGGCTACCTTATTCCAGCTGCCATCCCGCGCGAATTCTGTTCAAAAAACGGTTGACGTCATCGACCACGCCTTGCGGGACTTGCGAAGTGTCGCCCACCGCTATGGTAATTCTGAACTTCAACGGATAGCCGGCAGCCGCTTGTCGGATCTCCCCGACATATTCCGCAAGATCCTGCACCTCGCTGGTGGCAAGGTCCGCCGTCGCGGCCTTTGCGCCGAGTGCTGAAGGTCGCGCTTCTGCGGTACGCTCTGCCGGAACAATCTTTACTGCGGCCGCACCGCCCGCGTCGCTTGGCCACGACACAGAATCGACTGCGCGTTCCAGCAGGCCCAGACGAAATGCGTCGTCCAGTGCGGACCGGATCGCCATCCATGGTAATGCCATCCCCATATGAGCCGAAAGAGCGACGTGAAGCGCGTGGGCCGTGGTTTCACCACTGGACCAGACGGCCGGCAATCGGTCCGGCAACAACTCCGGTGCACTGATCGGAGGCGGTGGTGCATGCAACTCGCTGTCGTCGCGCAGCAGTCCGAGTGGAACATCCTCACCATGAACACTCAATCCCGGGCTCACGAGCCACACATGCGCCGCTTTTACCGAGCCGGCCACTGCCTCCTTGATCACTTCAATGGTCGCAGCTGGGATGGCCATCGGCTCCTTGAATCCCCCCTTGTCGACCTGGACGTAATGCTTACCCGAAAAATACTTTGCGATCTCGCCGATCCTGACCGGTTCGCCTTTCCACAACTCCGGCAGCGTTCCTGGCGCCAGCAATGCGGGATCAATATCCGTGAGCGTCGCAGCCTCCGACAGCACGACTTCCAGGCTCGGCTCCCGAAGCGCTTGCTCATCGGGGCGGGATTTCCAGAATGACCGGATCGATCTATCGGCTCGCGTCACCTGCAGGACGAAATCGCCCGCCTCGCACCCCCGCAACAACGTATCCATGATCGCCTGCCGGTTGAGCATCTTCGGCAGCCGCGCCGTCGAAGCAAAGGCGCCGACGAGATCCTTTACATAGCGCGATTTCTCGCCGGCAGCCCAGAGATTGAAGGGACCGCCCGGCAACAGGGCCTCGGCGTTGATTGCCGTGCTTTCAATGCGCGAGCGTTTGTCGGCAACGATCTTCAGGAACAAGGGCTCGTTGTCCACGCTCAACCGGAACGCGGCGATATCGTTGGCATCATTGACCGTGACCACGATGCAATAGGCCATCACGATGTGCGAGGCCATTTCCCCGCGCGCGGCCTTGAGGTTGATTTCCAGTTGGGCCAGGCGCGTTGTATCGACATCCTCCCGGCTCTTGAGCATTTCGCGCACCTGTTCCCAGGCGAGCATGTCCCGGACGCGCTCGCGCGCGACATCGATGCCTTCCTTCGAAGGGACTGCGAGAACAAGGGCGTTCCGGTTGGTGGCACGAGGCCGATCGGCGCTCGTCGTCTCGTCGATGTAGCGCTTTGCTTCGGGGCTGGGCTTGCCCGATTCGGAGGCTGCTTTCGGTCCGAGCACGGCATAGTGGAACTCGCCGTCGTCCTCGATATCGGCCGGCCGCGCCGGCAGATTGTGCACGCCCGCTCCGGCAGCCCGCGCGCCTTCGGTGAGCTTCCGGGTGCCCGCGATCTCCCTTTCGAGCACCTCCTCGACGACGGTCGGCGCGACGTGCATTCGCGCGTCGTGATGCATCTGACGCAGGTTCGGTTTCGAACCCAGGCGCCACACTTTGGGCAGGCCGCCGTCCCGCTCCGCGGTGAAGGTGTCGTCGAGATACCACGAAACGTCGGCCCACCGAATGAGGCTCTTGGCCAGTTCGATTCGATCCGGCGCCACTTGGCCCAACAGCACCATCAGCTCGCGGGTTTGCGCCCGCTGATCGATCGGCTGCGAGTGCATGAACGTGGCGATCACCGCCTGCTCCAGCTCGCGGTTCTCCAGCATCGACTCCAGCTGAATGTCGCGTGCCTTGTCGAGCTCGCCCTGCAGGATTGCCTGCCAGTCCTGGCGTTTGCCCTCGTATTGCTCGCTGCGCGCGATGGTAGCCAACTCGCGCGTGGCGTCGGTCAGATTGTTGTCGCCCGGTGCGGACAAAAACACGGCCGGGCCCACCAGCGGCGACGGGTCGCTCCATTTTTCGGCATCGCGCAGCGCGGATGCGAATGTGCGCAACACGCCACGGGTGCGCTGAAATCCTTCGAGCTGCGTCCACTTCTCGAACAGCACGTCGGTCAGCTCGGGGTGGAAAGGAAAGGCTTCGGTATAGCGGCTCTCTTCCTGGTTGCGGCTACGTTTGCTCTGATCGTCGAGCTCGCAGATCCCGTTCAAGGCAGCAACCACCTGCGCCTTCCATCCGCTCTTGTTCGAGTAGCTCTCCGGGGTGAAGAGCCGCCGGCGCAGCACTTCGGCGACATCCTGGCGCTCGACCGGCTGGATGCCGGTATCGGCCACGCGCTGGAATATGTCGTACAGCGCCTTCTCGACCTCTTTGCCGATGTCGTCGCTCTTACCCGGATCGGAGGCGAGCAGGGAAGCAACCAGCGAGCAGCGCTTTACGCGCCCCGCCGCCTGGGTAAGGCATTGAAAGAAAGTCTCCAGCCGCCTGATCCATGCCTTGTCGGTGCTGACGATCGTGTGCGCCCACATGAGCACTTCGTCGAGCAGCACCAGGGTGGCGAGGCCTTCCTTCTCCGGCAAGGCAAGCAGGTCTTCCATCACATTGGTGGCAGGTGGCGTCTCGCGCTCCTTGGCGGTCCCCCCGAGCAGCTTCAAGCCGCCTTCCCCGCCCAACTGCCAGGCCAGCGCGCTCCAGGGCATCTTGAAGCGCCGCACGGCGCCGTCGGGCGCACGCACATCCATCCCGGTCTCGACGTCCAGTCGATCGAACACGAGTGAGGCGATGCGTGCACGAGGGGGCGTCATGCCGATATGGCTGGTGAACTCCGCCACCGCCGGCAGCTTCGGCAGCGAATCCGGGTTGGACACCAGATGCACGAGCGTGATCAAGGCGTGTGTCTTTCCCCCGCCGTAGGTGAGTTGAAGCTGGCGGACGGCCTTCTCGGATTTTCCCGCGAGCCGAAGGACCACATCGCGTGCAAGCTCGCGCAACTTCGTGGTCGCATACGTGAGCGCGAAGAATTCCTTCGGATCGTGATAAACGGAGCGATTGCGATCCATCATCACGTCGTAGAGGTCCGCGGCGAATTCCTTCTGCGAAAGCTCGCCGCTGCGGATGTCCGAACGAAGCTGAATGACCTGGTGCCACGCTTTGGTCTTTGCCATGGTGGGTTCCTACTCGGAAAGCGAGAGTGCGGCCTGCGGGGTGCTGCCCAGCCTGCGCAGATGATTGGAGAGCTTCTCCAGAATGGTGCACTCTTCGGTTTGCCCCTCGGCGCGGCTCTTCTCGATCAGCGCCTGCACGAGCCGATCGAACAGCGCACTGTGCCGCAGGCCTCGCTGGTCCAGATAGTCGTTGACCTTGTTTTCGTCACCGGCCTTCCAGAGATGCATGGTCTTGTGCACTTGGTCGATCAAAGGCACGGGCTTGCCGTTGGCCGGCTCCAGTCCGAGGCTGCGGTGCTTGCGCTGATGCCAAGCTTTCAATTTGAATTGCCCGCCACTGCCTTTGCCCGAATCGTCGTCCGGATCGGCCTCGGCTTCGCCATCCTCGTCGGGCTCGTCCGTGGTCCCGGCGCCCTTGCCGCGCGAAAGAATTTCGAACTGGTCCGCGAGCGTCCGCTCGGACAGGTTGCAGGACACGGCGTACAGAATGCAGGCCCCGGCGGGCGCGTCCTTGAGCCCGAAGTCGTTGCGGTGCAGGAGGTAGTAGGTCGTCACGTCGTCGAGCGAGACGTCGCCGGCCGCGCTCGTTTGCGCGCCGCCGGAGAGCACGCGGCCGACGACGAAGTCGACCACGATGCGGCGCACGTGGCGCAGGAACTCCGTGACCGTCATCAGCACACCCGCTTCGGTTGCCTTCTTGACCGCTGGGTAGCGGCTGTAGGCTTCAAGCGCAGGACCCGTCGCCGCCCAGACGAAGTCCGGACCGCGTATGCCGGCATCCCAGAAATCGCGCAGGCGCTGGGTGATGTTCGATTCCATTTCCTTGAGGACGTCGGTGTCCCAGCCTGCGCGTGCAAGCGGGTCGCGTTTTCGGCAGACGAGCCAGACGGAGGAGGAGAGCGCGGCCGACGACAAAGCACGAGTTCGATTTCCCATTTCCGTTCGAATTGGCCAACTTCCATTTACTACGAATCCTGCCTTGATGATGGCTGAAACCAGCGTCTCCCACGCGTCAGGATGTTTGTGGGCGAATACAATCACCAATCGTCCGTCTGATTTCAGTGCGGCATGGCATGCACCAAACGCACGCGCCATACCCACTTCGTAGTTGTTCTTTGAGTCTCGCTTATGACCTCCAAATCGAGACGCATCGTCGATCAACTCACCATCATTCTCTTCATGATTCCATTTCGGAGAGAGCGGCGGCCCAAAGATATGGTCTTCCTCATGGAGCGTTCCGCTAAGAGTACGGCGGAGCCATACATAGAAGAAGTCCATCAAGTCGGAATAGGGGATTGCATCGTAGTACGGGGGGTCGGTAAGGACCAGGTCAAAGCCATCGGTGACTGCTGCAATGGCGCTGGCTTGATTTACGGAAGGTACTGGCGCCGCCGAAACTGCCGGTAACGCGTGCTCTATATATCGTGCGATCCATTCCAGTTGGCCTGGATAAGAACCAGTACTGTCCCCTGTCGGACTTGCTTCGCAGAAGTCCCAGCTTATGGGCAATCGGAATCCGGAGAAGGTATTTGCGACCTTCTCGTAGCCAAGATCCCAATGACAAATGGTGCTACTTCGGTCCGCAATACGGTCGACTGCCAATCCAAGGTATGCCGCTATGCCTTGCGCCCAAAGCTCTGGATATGCGTGTTCGCGCATACCATCGTTCGCGCGACGGGTAGCTTGAAGAATTGTGCCTAGGCAAAGCAACTGCCTCCTAGTGAACAGCTTTTGCCACTGGTCCAGCCCATAGAGCGCGGCAGTGAAGGCTGACCCTCCCCCGGCGCGACTCGCTCCAATGGGGACAGGTTCGCTGGGCGGCCCGAGTGGGATCTCGTCAAACAAACTTCCCACGAGTGCTTCCGATGCGGTATTCATATTGAGTTCGTGCGTTGTGGGGCGTCGATACCCCTTTCCGCCCACGGCGTCTGTTACAACTGCTGTCATCGTCAGTTCAAGTCGGTTGGCTATTCCTTCCAGGCGCAGGTCTGACGATGTCATGATGGTCCCGCAGCACGGGCACTGCGCGCCCGAACGGCTCATCGTTCCGATACCGATGCGCTTGTCGTGCTCGCGCCGTTGCGCCGGATTGCCGCCCTGCACCTTGACGTCGTGATCGATCCCGAACATGACGCCCGTCTTGTCCGCGTTCGGCTGCATGGTGAGCAGCACGCGCTTGTCGTCCTTCTTCGCCAGCCAGCGCGTCTTGAGCAGCGGAATCGTGGCACGGCAGGCTTTGCACTTCACCGTTCGCGCCCACAGGTAGGCGACGGTCGGCTTCGCGATCCAGCGCGGGTTCCGGTCGTTGTCCAGATAGTGTCTGTCGAAGCCGGCATTGAGCAAGTCGATCTGCGGCTCGCCGTCATCGTTGGTCGGTACCAGCTTCAACTGATCTTCGTCCGCGCGCGCCAGCGGGACGCGTGCGTACGGCTTGATGGTGCAGAACTCGGCATAAGTCGGGTAGTAGGGCGCCAACTCCCTGCGTGCCTGCCTCAGGACCCAATGGCCCCATGCGCGCACGTGCCACGCAAGATCTGCTTCCAGGAACGCCGGATCGGAAGTGATCGACGACAGGAACTCCTGCTGCTCAGGGTCGAGCTCGGTGCGGGCAAACTTGGCGAGCGTCTTCTTGATATCGCTTTCCTTGACGCCCTTCCCGCGCAGGTAGTCCGGCAGCCGGCTCTTGATGTAGCTCGCCATGAAGGCGGGCTCGTTCAGCACGAACTCAGGCAATTTTCGCGTCTGACCGGCGAGCTTGTGCGGATACTCCAACGTGCATTTCAGGATGAACCAGGCGACGGGGTTGATATCGACAGCGGTGACTTCGCAGCCGAGGCGCATCGCCTCCAGGGGGATTGCACCGCCGCCGGCGAAGGGGTCGAGCACCTTCGGCGCCCGCCCGCCGTAGGCCTTGCGGATCTCCTCGCGGAACCATCCCAGGTCGGAGCCGGACTCGCGTCCCCAATGCAGGATGCCTCCGACCGTCTCTTTCGCTTCGACCTCTTCAATCCTTCCGGAAGGCAGCTTCTTCTTCTTGACCGTCTTTTCCACCCGGCCCGCGAGCCTGGTAAGAATCTCGTCGCGCTTCGCCTTGTCGCCCGGATCGGGCAGCAGCGTCGCGATCAGCGCCGCGCGACACGCAGCCAGCGGCCGGCGTGCCGGCCAGATGTGCAGCGTCGAGATGTGGCCATGGCGGACGTTCTTTTCGTGCACCGAGTCGAGCGACGTTTGCTCGAGCGGGAAGGCGACTTCGATGAGGCGCTTGTCGTTCATGGGTTCATCGCATCCAAAGCAGAGCCGAAAGCGAGATGGGAATGATCCTGGGATCAGGTACGCGCACGTCGTCATCGAGCGTGACAAGCAGGCCGAAGGGTGCGTTGTAGACGGTCTTCTCCAGGAAGGCGCGTAGACCCAATGTGTCGTCGTGAGGATCGATCCGCCTTCGATACTTGACTTCGATGGGGATGCGCCGCGTCCCGACGGTCAGGACGAAGTCGACCTCCGGTTCGGCGCCCCGGGTCGGAAAGTACGCAAGCTCAAGATTCGGTACCGACGCGAGGAAGTAGCCGAGCGTACTTTCGGCGAGATGGCCGGCTAGAACCGTCTGATGAGGATTCGCGGCGAGGCCTGGTGGGTCGAGCGGGATGATTTCCTGCAGCCAGCTCGCCCGCAGACTATGGTCGCTTAGGCAAATCTTCGCGGGAGCCTTGCGCTTCTTCAAGCGAAGCTCCATGGCCGGGGTGAGCCGCACGAGCAACGTCCCGTCCAGGAACCGCAGGTAGGTCAGGATCCGGCTCCAGCCGATGTTTCCGGCGAGCGCCTGCTGGATTTCCGGCACGAAGGCATTCTGGCCAGGTGCCTGACCGGCATAGCGGCAACACAGTCTGAAGACCTCCTCCAGCAGTTTCTCATCGCGTTTTGCGCCGCGCGGCCCAAGTCTGAGGTCGTGCTGGATCGCTCGTTTGACGATGGTTTCGTTGAGATAGGCGGCGACTTCCGGCCAGGGAGCATCACTGCGCTCGTGCGCAATCGGATACCCGCCTCTTGCGGAGAAGGCCGCGAAGGACCGATGTCGAAGATCGGCCTCACGACCGGCTTTCTTGACAGCCTCTTGCCAGAACGTCGGGTCGCTCAAGCGATCCGCACCGTTGTCGCTCCAATGGGAGGGCGCGCTTCCGCCCATGGATAGCTCGGCGATCTCCCGCAGGAGCAACGGCCCGAGATCGAACGTCGTGATCCGCCCCGCAAGGCTGTCCCGTCCCGCCTCGATGCGCAGCGACGAGCTGCCGGTAACCAATACGCGAACCGTGTTGTTATCCACTAGATGCTTGAGCTGTGGCGCCCATGCATCGAGATTCTGCACTTCGTCGAAAAGCAGATAAGCAGAAGCACCCGAGTGCGCCACCTCGTTTATCGTTCGCAGCAGCACTTTGGTTTCGTACCAGCGCACGATGGTCAGAATGGGATCGCGCAACTTTCGCAGACTGCCGATCTCATCGAAGGGAACATACAAAATGTGCTTGGCATGGACGCCGTCCGCAAGCAGCTTTTCGATGACCTGCCGAAGCAATATGGTCTTGCCGACGCGTCGGGTGCCGCGTAGCACCGTGGCCGGAGTGAGACCCGAACTTAGATCGCGGTAGATCCGATCGAACAGATGCCGGTGAAAACTCGGGATCTGCGGCCCAGGGAGTCCGCTCCAGTGCGGATTGAGGCGATGCAGAGCTTCGGCAAGCTCGGGTGCAAGCAGATCAGTGAATATGTCGGCTTGTGCCATCGGCGCTCCTCCCTTATGACGTCACCGAACAATCCACACGCGTGTAGTTCGCGCGGCACGGCGATCCGATGAGTCGTTCGTCGATCATCTCTTTCTCGCGAGCTTTTTCTTTCCACGTTCGATCTGTCGAATGCTCGTTTCGGGAGTCGAAAGCTGTTCCGGCATCGTTCCACCCAATTCCTGAATCGTCTGGCGCACTTTCTTTCCCACCGCGAAATGGGTCTGGTTTGCCTGCGATTTGCCGCGCACGCGATCGCGCCGCAACTTCTCCTCGGTTTGGGTGGCGCGAAACAGATTGGCCGCCATCTCGGTGCTGCCCATGTGGTCCAGAATCTTCTGGCTCTTCCTGAGCCGTTTGCGCGTGTGTATGTCTTTCGCGCCGAGCCCGCCGTAGAGGCCTTTGTAGCCGTGGTCCTGGAATACGGCATAGTCCACTGGTGTTTCGACACCAGCATCCTTGGCTGCCGCCGCGAGCTTCCTGTTATGCGTCGCAAGCTCGTTACGGATGGCAAGTCGCTTTTCGTCCTCCGTCAGTCGGGAAAAAGCGTCTTCATCGCGCAGTTCTTGCCGGCGGGTCTGTAGCGCGAAGTAGGTTTGGCCGTATGCGATGACGGGTTTGGCCGGATCGCCGTTCTGCACGATCAGATAACAGGCGTAGCGCGACAAACGACAGTCTTCAATCTCACGTCGGGCGCCCGATCCGATGTCGACCATTTTCGCCGTTTGGGAAAAATGGTCCTCGACCGGGTGGCCTGATTGCCTGCACGCCTCGATGGCCTTGTCTATCACACGCTTGAACTTGTCCCAAGCGGCGTAATCGAGCAGTGGTTGCAGCTCGCGCGCCAGCCAGAACTCACCACCCCCTGTACTTACTTGCCGGATACTGTCGAAGGAGGGGCGAGGGTTCTCTGGTGTTTTGGGACTCATGCGTTGCTCCGTGCGCCGGTCAAACCGGCGAGTTGTTGTGAATGAAAGTTTCATACGTTGAAGGTCTAGCCAGCCACAGCGGCTCCGAGTCATGCGTGTGTACCGGTGACGGTGCAGGCGA
>WHTS01000073.1 GCA_009377585.1 Betaproteobacteria bacterium | reverse complement strand
GTCGCCAACACGAGTCGATACTGGCGACAAACCCCTTCGGATGGTTTTGCAACGGGATTCATCATGGACGAGCACAGCTTTGACGTAGTCGTCGTCGGATGCGGAATCGCGGGCTTGGCCGCAGCCGTATCGGCTCAGGAGCGCGGTGTGCGCGTCGCGGTTCTCGAGCGCGCGCCCGTCGAGGAGCGCGGCGGCAACACGCGCTACACCGGCGCCTGGATGCGAATGAAGAGCGACTCGGAAGTGAGCGACGATTTCGAGGAGCACTTCGCCACCAACGGCGGTGGCCATGTCGATCCGACGCTGATCAAGGGCTTTCTGAATGCCCCCGGGCAGCAGCCAGGGATCCTGCGTGCGCTGAGCCATCTCGATCCGAACGTCATAGCAACCTTTGCGGCCGAAGCGCCCGCAACGATGGCCTGGCTGATGACCTTCGGCATTCGTTTCATCCCGCTGCCGAACGCATTTCCGACGTCGGTGCAGCCGCGCATCCAGCCTTCGGGCGGCGGTCTGGGGCTCATCGAAGCCTTGGCACCGCGCTTGGAAAAGAACGGCGGGACGATCTTCTACCAGACGACGGCGCGCAGTCTCATCCAGAATGCCTCGGGTGCGGTGGTCGGCGTCGACGCGGTCGGGCGAGGCAATCGGCCGATGCAGTTTCGTGCCGGCGCTGTCGTGCTGGCATGCGGCGGCTTCGAAGGCAACGCGCACATGCTGACGCACTACATCGGGCAGCGAGCAGTGAATCTGCGCACCATGTCGCTCGGATCGCATTACAACAAGGGCGAAGGCATCCGCATGGCGCTGGACATCGGCGCCGCACCCTGCGGCGATTTCGGTTTGTGGCATTCCTCGCCCATGGATCCGCGCACGGCGCGCGCCGGATCTTCGGTCTACATCTATCCCTATGGCATCCTGGTCAACAACCGCGGCCAGCGGTTCGTCGACGAGGCACCGGGGTCGACCGACGAGACGTACGAAAGCGTCGCACGCGAAATCGCATCGCAGCCCAACGGCATCGCCTATGTCGTGGTCGATGCCAAGCTCGAGGACGTGCCGAACTACAAGCTGGTCATCTACACCGAGCAGCCGGCCATCGAAGCGGCAACGCTTTTTGAGCTCGCCGGCAAACTTGCAATTCCCGTGTCGGCGCTCGAAGCGACAGTCGCGAGCTATAACAACGCTTGCGTGCCGGGCACATTCAAGCCGAGGGAGGTCGATCGTCTCGCTACGCAGGGCATCCACCCGGAGAAGTCGAACTGGGCGCGTCCGATCGATAGGCCGCCGTTCAAGGCGTATCCGATCGTTTCATCGATCGTGTTCACCTTTGGCGGGCTCAAGGTGAACACGAGCGCGCAAGTGCTCAACACCGACGGCGATCCCATACCGGGCCTCTATGCGGCAGGGGAGACGATGGGCACGTACTACAACGCCTACACCGGAGCCACGTCGGTCATGAAGGGCGCCGTATTCGGCCGTATCGCCGGGCTGGATTCGGCACGCGTGCTGGCCGGTCGTTGACCAAGGAGTAAGGGCGACCATGAAACTGTGGCACCAGAGTTTCGCGCAACTGGACAAGCTGCCTCACTATGTAGCGGCCATTCGGGAGCATCTCGACAAGGTCGCGGCGCCGGGCACCACCATCGACATTCACGGCATGCGGCCGGGCTCGCACACGACCATGCAACCCGGCAAGGACATCGGCTACTCCTACGTCCAGCACATGCACAGCCTGCAATTTCTCGACGCCGTGCGTCAGGCGGAGAAGGAGGGCTACGACGCATTCCTGCTGAGCACCATTCCCGATCCCTACTTGCAGATCGCACAGAGCATCGTCGACATTCCCGTGGTCGGAATGGGCTTCAGCTGCATGCATACCGCTGCTTACGTCGGGCGGAAGTTCGGCATGGTCACCTTCATCGAGGAAATGCCGCCGCTCTACCAGGACAATGTCCGCAAGTACGGACTCGAGCGCCTCGGCGGTCCGGTGCGCCACTTGGGGCTCTTTTTCGACGATGTGCAGAACGGGTTCACGAATCCAAAGCCCGTGGTGGAGAAGTTCACCCAGGTCGTGCGCGAGATGATCGAGCAGGACGGCATCGACGTGGTGATCCCGGGCGAGCTGCCGATGCACCTGATGCTGCATCGCGCGGGCGTGCATCGCATCGACGAAGTGCCGGTGATCGACGGGCTCGCCGTGACCGTGAAGATGGCGGAGATGCTGGTGAGCCTGCGGCGCACGAGCGGCCTGATGGTCAACCGGCAGAACTACTTCTACGCCAAGCCTGCGGATGTCCGCTTCGACGAGCTGAGGGACTTCTACCGCTTGAAGTAATGGTCAGGAGCTTCCGAGCGCCGGTGGTGCTGCGCCCGACCGTTTGCTATTCTGATCGCTCGTAAAAAACAGTGAGGGCTGAACATGGCTTCTCGCAATCTCGACTGGCAGGTCGCCCTTGCCGGGGAATGCATGGCTTCGCGCCCTTTTGCGATGCACGACGACCCGGCCTCCATGGCTGTTGTCGATCTTCTGCGCAACGCGGACATGACCTATGCACACCTGGAAATGAACCTCGCCGATTACGGCGAGCTGGCCTTTGCCGCGCGCGGCGACTGGCTGGGCAGTTTCATGATGGCCGACCCTCAGGTTGCACGCGACTTGACGTGGGCGGGAATCGACATCATGTCGCTCGCGCACAACCACAGCATGGATTTCGGCGAGCCGGGCGAGGAGTTCAGTTTCCAGATGCCCGGCGACCAGTCCACCCGCGGGTCGAACGTCTTCGTCGCCGGCGACCGATTCGAGATCCAGAGCAGCTGCCACACGCGCGACCTGGAAGGCAATCTGCGCTCGATCGACGAGGCAAGAAAGATGGCCGACTTCGTCGTGATCGCGCACCATTTCAACATCGCGGACGGCAAGCGCGGCGACAAGACCCCCATGTTCGTGCGCGAATTCGCGCATGCGGCGATCGACGCCGGGGCGGATATCTACGTCGGCCACGGCTGGCACTCGACGCTGGGGATCGAGCTCTACAAGGGCAAGCCGATCGTGTACGCCCCGCGGTGAGCCTCCGATCCGGAATCCGACTACTTCATCCGGTTGAGAAAACAAGATTTCTTCAGGGGGTGCAATGAATCCAGTTCGAGCATCGGTTGTCAGGGCGGTTGTCGGCTTCCTTGTCGGTTGGCTGGCGGGAATGTCGCTTATCGGTTCGGCGCAGGCAGCGTCGGCCGCTTACCCCGTCAAGCCGGTGCGGATGGTGGTGCCTTTCAGTCCGGGCGCCTCGACCGACACGGTCGCGCGCATGCTCGCGCAGAAACTGACCGAGACTTGGCGGCAGCAGATCGTCGTCGACAATCGGGCGGGCGCCGGTGGGTCGCTCGGTGCGGAATTGGTGGCGCGAGCGCAGCCGGACGGCTATACGCTGCTCGTCACCAATCCGGGTCCGAGTCTCAACAGCATCCTGTTGCGGCGCAAGCCGACCTACGGCTTTCGCGATTTCACGCCGGTGATCTACATCGGCTCGGCGCCGCTCATCCTGGTGGCCAACCCGAGGTGAACCGGCTGTTGCGCAGCGCGGAGATCGAACAGCGCTTCGCGCAACTGGGGCTCGACGTGGAAGGCGGGACGCCCGCACAGTTCGCCGCGTTCATCGAGGCGCAGGCGAAGGCTTTGACTGCGCTGATCGCGAAGGGGACGCTGCAACCCGAATAGATGCAAGCGCGCGCCGCCGCGAGCATGCAGGACCGCACAGCTGCAGGCACGAGCTTCGAAACCCGATGACGAAAGAGCCGAGATGACGACCACCCACAATGTTTCCCAGCCGCGCGACGTCGAGCTGATCGTCGAGAAGGACGTGAAGGTCCCGATGCGCGACGGCGCCGTGCTTTACGCCGATGTGCTTCGCCCCGGCGTCGGCAGCGAGCGGGTGCCGGCGATCATGAACATCGGCCCATACCAGAAAGACCGTCTCTGGATTCCGCCGGAGGACCTGGAGGAGGAAGCGAATCCCTATCTCGCCTGGGAAACCGGCTCCGGTTCTTCGACTACTGGCTGAAAGGCGCCGACAACGGGATCATGGACGAGCCGCCAGTCAAGCTGATGATCCGCACCGGGGGCGATCTGAAGAACTACAAATTCCGTTTCGAGAACGAATGGCCGCTGGCGCGGACGCAATGGACGAAGATGTTCCTGAAGGTCGATTCGGATCGGCAAAGTGCGACGGGAGAAGCGGAAGGCGAGCTGGTGGCCGCGCCGCCGCAGGAAGCCCGCAGCATCACCTACGCCGCGAGTCCGCCGTCGCACGCCGGGGTCAGCTCCTCCGCACCGTCGCACGCGGCTGGCAGTGTAGCGCGCACGGGCGTTTCATTCCTGACCGCGCCCTTGCAGGAAGATACCGAGATCACGGGGCCGATCGCTCTGGTGCTCTGGGTGTCCAGCTCCTCTGAGGACATGGATATCTTCGTGACCATCCGCAACATCGGCCCGGACGGTCGGGACGTTTGGGAAGAAGGCCAGCAAGGAGGCGGCGATCACGTTCCGGTCACCAAGGGCTGGTTGCGGGTTTCGCACCGCGCCCTCGACCCGGAGCGCTCGCTGCCCTATCGGCCCTATCACGCGCACACCGAGCGGCTCTGGCTTACGCCGGACGACGTGGTCGAGTGCCACCTCGAAATCTGGCCCACGTCCATGGTGTTCAAGAAAGGCCATCACATTCAGCTCGACGTGCAGCCGCGCGACGGTGTGGGCGCCTCCGCATATCGCCACTATCACGCCGATTACAACATCGGCGCCCGCAACACCATTCACGCTGGCGGCGACAGGGTGTCCTATCTGCTCTTGCCCATCGTCCCGGCCAAAAAGGACCAAGCAGCATGAACCCCGCAGGCACGCCGAGATCATGTGCTGAAGGTGTACCCGCGGTTCGGAGGGTCCCACTGAAGCTCGCCATTCGACTCTCGGCCGCCGCATTGCTGCTCGCAGCAGGCCCGGGCGGTGCACAAGAGTTTCCAACGAAGACCGTGCGCATCGTCGCTTCTCAGGCTGGAGGCGGCGGCGATTTCATCAGCCGGCTGCTGGCGCAAGGGCTGACGAGCGCGTTCGGCCAGCAGGTGGTGGTCGACAACCGCGGCGGCGGCGTCGTCGCGGGAAGAAGTGGAGCGGATGGGGAAGGTCATACGGGAGGCCGGGATCCGAGAGAAGTGAGGGCGTTGCAGCTCGAGGCCGGAGACGAAGTATGACGGTCCTGTTGGGCGATCAGATGCTTCACGCCGCGTGCGATCGGGCCATGACTTCGCTGGCAGTCTGATATCTGGTGTCGATCGCTTGTCTGCTGCCCGATTGCGCGGCGTGTATCGACATCAATAGAACGATTCCTTCAAATCGCCTGCGCCGCGCTCGATCAAGTAGTCGAAATCGGCTTTCGATTCCATGGTTGCCCGGTCGATGCTGAATTGGATTGCCCGCTCGGGTGCGTTGGTGGCTTTGATGGTGAGCAGTTGCAGCGTCTCCTGGACTTCCCACTCGTGTGCTCCGCGTATTCCAGGCGGTCCGTACACCACGTCGCCGGGACCGACGTCGTAGCTATTGCCTTCGAGGTCGCGCACGATGCCCCGGCCGGCAACGATGTAGTGGAAAGTCTCGATCAAGTGCCAGTGAAGATGCTCGTGAGTCCCGGGTCCGAAGGTCGCCAGGCCGACGTTGATGCGCTCGCTCGGATGCTCGGCGCTTCCCGCGAGCTTGCGGATGGTGAGGCCCTCGATGACGCCCGGAGAAGTCTGTACGCGCGATTGATTGAATACCTGCAAGGCTGCTTTCAGTTTCATGCCCTTGCTCCTTGGGTGAACGGGGGACAGGTCGTGCCTCTTGCATCGAACGGGGATCAGGTCTTGATTCTTGCTTCTGCATCGCGGACCCGATCGAGGGTCCGAGCGCGCCGTTGATTCCGGTTCCTACCAGCAGCACGAAGTACGCGAGAAATGCCCAATAGCTCGTGGCGGTGGGAATCAGAAGCCAGCCCGAGCCTCCGAGGACGCCGCCGAGAATCACGAGCGATCTCGATCCGTACCGATCGAACCACCTTCCGAACCACGGTCCCAGCAGCAGGCCCCAGCTCAACGACAGCGCCCAAGCGATGGTAATGCTGGTGCGGCTCCAGCCATACTCCTCGGCGAGTGGATTTACGAAAACGGTGAAGCCCCAGGTGAACGCAGCCTGGTTCAGCATGTACATGGCCCAGGCGCCGGCCACGATCGTCCATCCGTAGAAAAATCGTCGACGCGGTTGCTGTGCTGGCATCGCCTCTCCTCGTTCGCCGGCGCTCTCGCTCGCTGCGTATGGCTTTGCGCAAGGGTGAGATTTGTGGCCGTGTGCGCAAGCGCACAGACCGTTCGAAGCCGGATCGTTAGGGTGCGACATTCCACTCGTTCGGGGAAGTCATGAATCTGGTCCTGGGTATGTTGGCGGGCGCGCTCATCGGTTGGCTTGCGTGCGCGCTGTTTCGATTGAACACTCATCGAGGTCTCTGGACTTCCGTTTTTCTGGGCTTCGTTGGGGGTGGCGTCGGGATGCAATTGGCATCCATGATGAGCGTCGCGCCGGGTGCCGACGGCGCGCCGAATATTTTCGCGCTTGTCATGGCAGCCGCCACTGCAGGGGCATGCCTGATCGTCGCAAGCATGGTCGCGAGCCGCTGATGGACACGCAAACCGCGGGCGCCAGACGCGCTGAACAGTCGCGAGATGTGCTGTCGGCGGCGGAGTTCTTCGTCACGCTTCGACAAGCCGTGACCTTTCGAGAGCAGGCGGCAATCCAGGATCCTTTGCAGCATGCGGTCGACCAGATCAAAGCCAATCCCGCATTCGCGCAGTCGCGGCTGCTGAAGCGCATCCTGGTCGCGCTCGTGACGGGAGGAGACTTCCGGCGCGCGGAAGCGACGGCGCTGGATGCTTCGACGCACGCGCTGGTCATGGCGCTTCTGGAACTGCGCCGCGCTGGCGCCCGGTCTCGCCAGGATTGGAACGATGCGATCGAAGCTGCCGAAGCCGCTTCAGGTTAGGCAGCCCCTCAGCGGGCGCGTCGTATTTGGTTGCGCTTGCGCCCAGGCGCGGGCTGCGCGGCTCAGACCGCGCTTCCCGTCATACGCATGGCCAACAGGCTTCCTGCTCGCCTTCTGACAGACATCGAAATCGAACGCGTCGAGCTGTCACTCGCGCAAGCCCTGGTCGAGTCCGGCACACACACCTATTTCCCTACGACCGCCGTTGCTGCCCCGGCCTGATCCGCTATCGCCGCGGGTACATCACCGTACTCGACCGTGCCAAGATCGAGCGCAGCGTGTGCGAATGCTATGCGGTGGTGAAGCGTGAATTCGACCGCCTGCTGACCGACTGGAAAAACCTCGGCTAACTTGCGCCCAGGCGGCGCTCGACGAAGCGCCCGATCGGCGGCGAGCCCCAGCTAGCTCGGCGTCATTTCGGCTTTACGGGTATGAATCCCGAGCCCTTCGCCGGGGGACGACTGAGTGCCGCCGCTACCGGCGCCGGCGCCTTTGCCTTCTTGGGTTTCTTGGCTTCGCGATTGCCTCGTTGCTGGCCCTTGGCCATTGTAGTAACTCCTGTAGGATCAGTGCGAACGGATAGCGAACGGGCGGCACTGCGCCCGGGCACTGTCACTTCGCATGCGGACAAGTCTGGATTCGAATCGAGCGCAGTGTCTGTACGACAGCGAACACACCATTGCGTTCAGGCCATTGCGTTCAGGCCATTGCGTTCAGGCGTCACGCCGGAGTGCCGATCGACCCCGATCGCGCACGATGTCGACCGATCCGCTGGCGGGATCGAACACGATCCGCGCCTCGCCGCGCTCGAGTTGGTGCAACACATGCGCGACTTTCTGCTCCAGCGAGAACTCGCGCTCCCCATAGTTCGTGCCTTCCCGCAACACGAACGATTCGATCACCCCTCGCAGCGCATCGTCGGATAGCTCGGCGTGCGGAACGATCACCGCCTCGGCCGGCCGCTCAGCCATGCCGATGTCCGTTGTCCTGGAGCGCTCGAGAACACGAGCCCGACGTGGCGATCCGTGCAAGGCTCACTGGACCAGCTCCGGCGCCGCTGGCGAGACGGCGCGCCGGCCGACCGCGAGCTCGACCCAATGCTCACGGGCGTCGTCGAGCAGCGGAATGACCTGATCCTGGCGTTCGACGCCGTCGATCTTCAATGCGGGGATGGATTCGGCGTCGCCCTGGGTCACGTCAATGTGATAGACGCTACGCCGGTAGCGATAATGCAATTTGTAGGAGCTCCACTGGGCGGGCAGACAGGGAGCCAAACGCAGGCTCTCGCCCTCACGCGTAACCCCGAGCAGCGACTCGACGATCAGCCGATACATCCAGCCCGCCGAACCCGTGTACCAGGTCCAGCCGCCGCGGCCGGTATGAGGTGCAACGGCATAGACGTCCGCCGCCATGACATAGGGCTCGACCTTGTAGGTGGCAAGGCCGTCCGCGGAGCCCGCATGACTGACGGGGTTGATCATCCCGGTGAGCTCCCAGGCGCGGCGAGCGTCGCCCAGCGCCGCGAACGCCATCGCAGCCCAGATCGCGGCGTGCGTGTACTGGCCGCCATTCTCGCGCACGCCGGGGACGTAACCCTTGATGTAGCCCGGATTCAACGCGGATTTGTCGAAGGGCGGATCGAGCAGCTGGATGAGACCGTGGTCCCTGCGCACCAGGCGCCGGTCCAGGGAGTCCATGGCCATCTGCGCGCGCCGGGGAGAGCCCGCCGCCGATAACACCGACCAGCTTTGGGCGATGGAATCGATCTGGCATTCGGAGTCGCCTGCCGCCCCGAGCGGCGTGCCGTCGTCGAAGTAGGCGCGCCGGTACCACTGTCCGTCCCAGGCATTCGCCTCGATGTTCCGGCCAAGCCGGGCGGCCTCGGCTGCGCAGCGCTCCACCATCGCGTCGTCACCGCGCATTCGGGCCACATCAGCGAAGCGTATGAGCACCTCGTGCAGGAAAAACGCCAGCCAAACGCTCTCGCCCCGGCCATGCAGGCCGACCATGTTCATGCCGTCGTTCCAGTCGCCCGAGCCCATCAGCGGCAGGCCGTGCTCGCCGAAGCGCAGGCCATGCACGATGGCGCGCGCGCAGTGCCCGTAAAGGCTGTCGGATTCTCCGGCCGATTGCGGCAGATCATAGTAGGAATCCGCGTCGGGATTGACGGCGCGGCCTTCGAGCAGCGGGATCGACTCGTCGAGCACGCCGCGGTCGCCCGTTGCGAGGACGTAGCGGCAGGCGACCAGCGGCAGCCATAGATAGTCGTCCGAGCAACGCGTGCGCACACCACGGCCCATGGGCGGATGCCACCAGTGCTGTACGTCGCCTTCCTTGAACTGCCGGCTTGCGCACAAGAGCAGATGCTCGCGCACGAGCCCCGGCTCGGCGTGGACGAGCGCCATGGTGTCCTGCAATTGATCGCGAAAACCGTATGCGCCGCCCGACTGGTAATACCCGCTGCGAGCCCAGAGCCGGCACGCAAGGGTCTGATAGAGCAACCAGCCGTTGGCCATCACGTTGATGGAAGGATCGGGCGTCTCCACGTGCAAGGCGCCCAGGGTCTCGTTCCAGTACTGCCAAACCCGATCGAGCGCTGCACGTGCCGCCTTGCTGCCGCGGAACCGGCGCACCAGCTCCCGCGCATCGTTTGCGTTTTTCCCCGCACCGATCATTACGACCAGTTCGCGTTCGCTCCCCGGGGACAAGCCGATCGCCACTTGCAGTGCACCGCACGGATCCAGAGTGGCGCCGACCTTGCCCGAAAGCCGCGTCCGGCCCATGGCCGCGGGCGACTGGAGCGTGCCGTTGCGCCCGATGAATTCGGTTCGATCGCCGGTGAAACCGCGCGTCGCGTCGTCGACGTCGAGAAAACCCACCCGGTCGGGAAACTCCGTGCTGTACGGGTTGCGTGCGAACAAGGCGCCGGTATCGGCGTCGATCTCGGTAACGACGTGCATCGCCGTCTTCGGACGCAGATCACCGAGCACCCATTCCACGTAGGCAGCGCCCGACAGCCGCCGCGGCCGGTCCGATTCGTTGCGCAGCTTGACCACCAGAAACTTGACTGCAGCTTCCCGGTCGACGTAGGTCCAGACCTCGGAGCGGATACCTGCCTCGGTATGTTCGAACACGCTGTAGCCGAAACCGTGACGCGCGGTGTAAGGCCCGGCTCCAGGCGCGGGCAAGGGCGTCGGCGACCAGAAATGGCCGCTTTCCTCGTCGCGCAGATAGAACGCCTCGCCGCTCGCATCCGTGGTCGGATCGTTGTGCCAAGGCGTGAGTCGCATCTCGTGCGCGTTCTCGCTCCAGGTGTAGGCGCTGCCGCTTTCCGAGATCACGCTGCCGAAGAAAGCATTGGCCAGGACATTGCACCAGGGCGCCGGCGTCCTCTGCTCGCGGGTGGTCGTGCTCACGTATTCGCGGCCGTCGGGGGTAAAGCCGCCCAGGCCGTTATGGAAGATGAGGTCCGTGCGCGGCGAATGAGCCACCGCCGCGGCCTGGTCGGGTTGGGCGCGAACCGGTTTGAGACGAGGCACCGCCAATTCGACCGGCCCGCGGCGGCCGATCTGGGCGGCCAGGGTGCCGCGCGCATCGGTGACGATGGCTCGTGCGACCGTCTGCAGCAGCACGCGGTCGTCCGGGGCGATCTGTTCGCCTTGGCGCACGAATACGCCGCCGGGACGATCCATCAGATTGGCCTCGAGACCCGAGGCCATCAATCCCATGATCTGATCGTTGAGGACCTGGCGGTAGCCGGTGTGATCCTCGTTCCAGATGACCAGATCCGCCGTCAGCCCCTTCAGCCGCCAGTAGGCATGCGCGCGCACCAGCTGGCGCACCAGATCGATGTTGGCCGGATCCGAGATCTGCAACAGCACGATCGGCAGGTCGCCCGAGATGGAATAGCCCCACAGGTCGGATTGGCCGCGGTTGTTGCGCAGGACCAGCGCCGAATCGGCGCGCAGCACAGGGTTGTGGTACAGCACGGCGGCCGCCAGCCGCGAGTACAGTTGCGCGTCCGCTTCGGTCGCATTGATCTGGCGCAGCACGACCTGTGCATGGGTCCACGCCATGTCGAACACCCGGTCCGCCATTGGCCGATCGTGATACTTCTCGGCGAGCGTCAGGCACGCCGCGCGTGAATCGCCCACGCCCAGGACGAAGTCGAGGGTCGCCTCCTGCTCGGGCTCGAGCGTCACGCGGCAGCGTATCGCGACGATCGGATCGAGCACGGAACCTTCGGCTCCGGACAGCGCCGTGTCGCTTCGTGCCGCCTGGGGATCGGCCGTGGTCTGGCCACGGCCGATGAAACGTGCACGGTCGGTCTCGTAGGAGATATCCGCCACTTGCGTGCCATGCGTAGCGAGCAGATGGAACATCCAAAGCGCGGGCTCATCTTCGGAGCGCGGCCGCCGGGTGCACAGTATCGCCTGGCGCTCGCTCACGATCTCGGTCTGAACGAACAGATTGCTGAACATCGGGTGCAACGCATCCGCCGACGCTAGAGCCAATACCACTTCCGAATAACTCGTGAGCTCGATTGTCCTGCGGGTACGCGACCGGTTGATCAGAGTGATGCGGCGCAGCTCGATATCGTCCTCGGGCGAGACGGCGATTTCGCTGTAGGTCTCGATGTCCTGGTCATGGCGTCGGAACTCGGCGCGACCCTCCGAAAAGATCGCTTCGTAGCGTTCGGCGCTGGCGCGCACGGGCTGGTGAGCCGCGGACCACAGCGCGCCGCTGGCCACGTCGCGCAGGTAGAAGAAGGTGCCCCAGTTGTCGCAGGTACCGTCTTCGCGCCAACGGGTCACCGCAATGTCGTTCCAGCGGCTGTAGCTGCCGCCGGCGTGGGTGACCATGACATGGTAGCGGCCGTTGGACAGCAACTGGACTTCCGGCAGCGCGGAGTTCGGGTTGACCAGCACGCGCACGGGGGATTCGGGCTGCGAGTGATCCACCTGCGCATCCGACAGCTCCATCGCGATCGAAAGCGATCCGGCCGCGGTGGGAATCCGTTCCTGCAGCAACAGCGCGGTTGCGCGGAACAGCGGATCGGAGCCGAAGCGTTTCTGCATCGGTGCGCCGAGCAGCACGTGCGCAAGCGCGAGCAGGCTCATGCCGCTGTGATGGGCCATGAAGGATCGAACCACGATGCTGGATAGTCCGCGTGGCAGCCGGGACGGCGTATAGTCGACCGCCTCGTAGAAACCGTATGGGCCTTCGAGGCCTTCGTCAGCAAGGCGTTGCAGATTCGCGCATGCTTGCTCGGGAGCCACCATGAGCGCGAGGGCGGATGCATACGGCGCGACGACAAGGTCCTCCGCGAGGCCGCGTTTCATGCCGAGCCCCGGCACGCCGAAGGCGCGGTACTGGTAGGTGAGGTGCACGTCGACCGCGTTGTAGCCGGATTCCGAGATACCCCACGGCACTCCCCGCTTGGCGCCATAGGCAATCTGTTGAGCGACCGCGGCGCGACAGGTCTGGTCGAGCAGCGTGTGCTCGTAGCTCGGCATCACCAGCAGCGGCATCAGGTATTCGAACATCGAGCCGCTCCACGATACGAGCGCCGTCTCGCCGTCGAGGTTGACCAGCTGGCGCCCGAGCGCAAACCAGCTATCCTGCGGCAGCGCGCCGCGAGCGATCCCGACAAAGACGCTCAGCCTGGCCTCGGAAGCCAGCAGGTCGTAGAAGCTTGCATCGCGTCGGTGCTCGACGGCGTTGTAGCCGATGGAGAGCAGCTTGCGCGCGGGGTCGAACAGGAAACGGTAGTCCATGTCGGCAAGCCGGCTTGCTTCGCGCGCGAGCCTCTCCAGCTCGACAACGCGCGCTCGTGCGCGCTCGCTGCCGAGCTCCAGCAGCGCGCAAAGATCGGCGAGCCATCGACGCTCGTCGGCGCCGGCAGTCGAGGCGAGGCGTTGTCGCACATGCGGCAACACATCGGAGTCGAGGCGTGCGAGCTCGCGCAGCGTCGGATTCACCGGCAGCGCAAGGCCCGCATCCAGGCCGGCAGGGGCGGGCGCCAATTGTGTCCATGGTGCGAGGTGCGCGAGGTCGTCGCAGACATCCCGGCATTGCCGGCAAAGCGCAAGCGCCCAGCGCTGTGCTTCGGAGTCGGCGTCGACATCCATTTCCGAGGCCAGTGCGCAAGCCGATTGCGCCAAATGCTCCAGCTGCGGTCGAGTCGACGCAAGCGCATCCGCAGCCGCGTTGTCCGCGGTATCCAGCTCGTCTTGCAACGGCTGCAGCCTCGCCGTTTCATCGCCCGGCATTGCGAGGGCGAGGATCCGGAAGGTGTCGATCAAGCCAGGTAGCAGGCGCGGCGACAGGATGCGCTCGTCCGGCAGTTGCAGAAGGCCTGCCTGCAAGGTCATGAGATGGCCGGCAAGATTGCCGCCGTCGACAGTCGAGACGTAATGCGGCGACAGCGGCCGCAGTGTCTCGGTGTCGTACCAGTTGTAAAAATGGCCGCGGTGCCGTTCGAGCGCTGCCATGGTATCGATCGCCCGCGCCGTGCGCTCGATCAGGCGAGCGCTCGAGATATAGCCGAAGTCGCGCGCCGCCAGATTGGCGAGAAGCGCGAGCCCCATGTTGGTGGGCGAGGTGCGGTGAGCGACTGCGCTGGCGGGATGCTCCTGGTAGTTGTCGGGAGGCAGCCAGTGGTCCTGGGCGGTGACGAAGGTCTCGAAGAAGTCCCAGGTTCTGCGGGCCGATCTGCGCAGAAAGTCGGTTTGCTGGGCGCTCAATCTGGCGGCCCGCACCGGAACCGGAGCGCTCAGCCACCAGGCGATCGCCGGTGACAGGAACCATAGTAGAAGGATCGGGGTTGCGGCAGCGAGGCTTGCCGGAGCGAAGACGGCCAGATGAATCGCGCTCGCAGCCGCAAGCGAAGGGGCGAACCACATCGCGCGCCAGCTTGCGCGCAGGCTCGCGTCCGCGACCCGTTCGGACTCGCTGGACGTGGTCCAGTCCAGCAATCCGCGCCGCGTGACGAGCATCCGCCATGCCGTGGTTGCGATGGCATGGATGCTGACGTATGCCTCGTAGGGCAAGCAGGCGAGCGCGAACATGACCTCCGAAAGCTGGCCTGCGGCCGCGCGCGAGGCGGCAGCGAAATGCGTCGCGTGCCGAATGTCGTCCGGCTTGCGCGTGGCGCCCACCACTGCCGCGGCAAGCGTCGGGATGGCGACGATCCCGAGCATCGCAGCGGTCCACAGCCAGGCGGGCGCGAGCCATGTCCAGCCCAGAAGCAGGAACAGCATCAACGCGACCGGTATCAGGCTGCGACGCAGATTGTCGAAGATTTTCCATCTCGACAGTGGCGACAACGGGTTGGCCAGGGCTTCCGAACCCGGCCCGGGCAGTCGCGGAAACAGCCAGCGCGCGATCTGCCAGTCGCCGCGGATCCAGCGATGGCGGCGGACAACGTCGGCGCTGTAGCGGCCCGGGGCTCGTTCGAACAACTGCACGTCGCTCAGCAGGCCCGAGCGTATATAGCAGCCTTCGAGCAGGTCATGGCTCAGAATCCGATTCTCCGGCAGCCGGCGCGCCAGGGCGTGCTCGAAGGCATCGACTTCGTAGATGCCCTTGCCGATGAACGAACCCTCGCCGAACAGATCCTGGTAGACATCCGAGATCGCACGCGTATAGGGATCGATGCCGGATTCGGCCGTGGCCATGCGCGCGTAGCGTGTGCGGTTCGTTCCGGGGCTCGTGGCCACGCGCGGCTGCAAGACGCCATAGCCCTGGGTCACGCGCCCCGCGCGCTCGTCGTAGCGGGGGCGGTTCAGCGGATGGGACATCGTGGCAATGAACTTGCGCGCCGAATCGCGGGGAAGCTGGGTGTCGCTGTCGAGCGTGATCACGTACTTGACGTTGCCGAGCACGCTCGTGTCGCCGAGTACGAGCGAGAAACGATCGCGCGGGCCGCCACGCAGAAAGGCGTTGAGCTCGGAGAGCTTGCCGCGCTTTCGCTCGTACCCCATCCAGAGACGCTCTCGTGCATTCCATCGACGCGGCCGATGAAACAGGAAGAAGCTCGTGCCTGGACTTCGTGGATACCTGGCGTTGAGCCGGTCGATGCCCTCACGGACGAGTTGCAGCAGCGCCTCGTCGTCGGGCGCCGACGCATCGAGTGCATCGCGAAAATCGGTCAGCAGGGCGAAGTGCAGGTTGTCGTCGCGGTTGGCAAGGAAGCGGATCTCCAGCGCCTCGACCACCTCCGAGATCGCTGCGGCGCTTGTGAGCAGGGTTGGAATCGCGACCAGCGTGCGCGCTTCCGGCGCAATAGGTCCCGTGCAATCCATGCGGGCGAGCGAGCGCGGGGCCGCGAGCAACGTGACCATCCAGTTGACCAGCGCGATGCCGATGTGGCTCGCGCACAGCAGCGACACCGCGCCGACCACGACCAGCATGGTCCCGCGCAGCCCGTATGCGTGCCCTTGGGCGATGAATGCGCAACCCAGACCTGCCGTCAGCAGCGCGATCGACCCCAGGTAGCAGGAAAGCGGGTGACGCCGCCACTGGCGTGCGGCGACGTCCCGCAGAGTGTGATGCAGCGGCAGCGCTTGCTCCAGACCAGGCAGACCCTGGTCGATCAGGTAGTACCCGACATGGGCCTCGCGATCGTCGCGGCCGTTTCGAGCGGCGCCCGCCTGCGCCAGTTCGATGGCCTTGTGCGCGACCTCCCGCTCGCCGCGGCCACTGGCCCGGGCCAACTGCTCGATCACGTGGCGATAGCGATCGCGTGTCGCGAAGTCCATGCTGCTGTAGACATGGGCCGGGTCCTCGCGCAACCTATGCTCGACCACGCTCATCGTCTCGACGAACTCGCGCCAATCCATGGCAGACAGGAATCGAAGGCTCCCGATGCTGTTGCTAATGGAGATCTGATCGGCAGCCTGCTGCTGGTTCTCGGACTGGATGGACTGGGCGATGGTCGAGCCGGACTCGGCGAGGACCTGCTCGATCCACGTCAGCGGCAGCGTCAATGCAGGGCTTTGCCCTTGCAGCCGGCGGGCGAACTCGGCAACGAACGAGCTCGCCATGGGCAGCCCCGAGCGCGCCATGTCCGCAGTGGAGAGGATGAGGCTCTTGGGGTCGTTCTCGGCGACCGTGGTCATCTGGTCCGCCCACTGAGCGGCGCGATTGCGCTCGATCAAACCGTCAGCGATCCGCGTCGCGACTCGGCGCAAGTTCTCGATCAGTGACAGGCGCAGCATGATCGGTATGGCCCACAGCTCGCCCAGCTGCAGCGGGGTGACGCTCTGATAGGCGCCTACGAAGCTGGAGAGGCCGTTCGCGTCCACCCGTCCATCGCCATGCGAAATGGTGTCCAAGGCGATGGCGTACACGCGCGGTCTACCCGCCAGAGGTCCTTCGGCCAAGCGGGGCAACCGGCGGCTATAGGCTTTGGGCAAATGGGTCCGCGCAGTCCGGATCTGCTCCTCGACCAGAAAGAAGTTGTCGAGCAGCCATTCGCCGGCAGGGGAGATACGGGTCTTTCGGGCCACCGCGTCGGTGAGCAGGGCGCAGGCGCGGGCAAGTGCGCGCTCGTTATCGGATAAGCGGGCGAGCAAGCGATCCGATGCGCGTTCCTGGCCTACGGTGTGTTCCGCGGCGAGGGCCCTGGCATGACCCTGCATCTGCTCGCTGCTGTACAGCTCGGCGCGCAAGGGTGCCGGTTCTTGCGCGGCGGGCCGAACCAGCCCCGCAGGTTGGAGCAGACGCAGTTGCCACCGCCGCCAAATCCGCCGGGCTTCATGAAAGATTGGCTTCAAGTCAGCGTCCGTTTCAGTTGTTGCTTCGATCGATGCGAGTAACCGATGCACACAGGGTGTCCGTAGAGCGCTGGCACGGGTGCTCGCATCGGCCAAGTTACCAGGACAGCTGCCTTTCAGGGTGTGCTAGCGAACAGACCGAGCGCAAGTCGGCGCTTACGCTCACCGTCGCCAGCTTGCGATCCATCCGGTCGGCCTCCATGTGGATCGGACTCGACGGCAAGAGCCCGCCCCAACTGAACCGGATCCGATCATGACGATTACTCCCCTGGAGCTCGCCGAGCTGGCCGAGTCACTCGGAATGGCGGTGCGGCCCTTGGATCGGCGAACCGCCGCCGCCGGTTTCTCCCGCTCTCAGACGAGGCACCTGCTGCGGATCTCTCACGTTCTGGAGCAGGCACAGCGGCTTTTCGGAGATAGAGCACGGGGGCTGGAATGGTTGAAGCATCAGAACCGGGCGCTGAGCTTCGATACGCCGCTTGCGCAGCTGGAAACACGCGTGGGCGCGAAACGCGTGCTTGCTTTGCTGCGTCGGATTGACGACCGCATGTTTGCATAATCGCATGAGTTGGCAGCCTCGAGGATGGCCGGTTTCGATCCTCGCGGACTAGGCCAAGCACGCCCGGCCATCGCGGCGAGCGAGGCGCGCAAGCAGGTAATCGACCTCGGCGCGCGCGGCCTCGCTCAATGCGGTTGCAGGTTTTCGTTGCGCTTGAGATGCAATGACGCCCCGCTTGTGCAAAAGGTATTTGCGCACGGCCAAGCCAACGCCCGGTTGCTGCTCGTAGCGCAGCAGCGGAAGGTGTGCGTCGAACAGATCGTGCGCCCGGTCGCGCTCACCCGCGGCCGACAGCGCAACCAATTCGGTCAGCATGTCCGGAAACGCGTAGCCCGTCATGGCGCCGTCGGCGCCACGCTCCAGCTCGAAGTCGACGAAAATCCCGCCGTTTCCAGCGTCCTCGCCGATCGCTTCGCGCGCCTGTGCGAAATAGGAAACCACCTGATCGTCGCTGCGCAATGTGGCGGGAGGGGCGATCATGACCCCGGCGGCGCCCGCCTCCATGGCGTTACGCGCCAGTGCGCGCATCGGAGCAAAGCCAGGTGAGGTGACTCCGACCACGACGGGCGTTTTCCCGGCCCGCCGAACGACTCTGCGCACCAGCGCGACCGATTCGTCGGCGTCGAGCTTGGGCGCTTCGCCCATGACGCCCAGCACGGTCAAGCCGCTGGCGCCCGCTTCGAGATAGAAATCTGTCAGCCGATCCGCCGAATCATGGTCGATGCGTCCGTCGGAATGAAACGGCGTTGCCGCGATGACGTATACACCGGAGGCGTTGGTATCGAAGGGCATGGACATTCCAGGAAATGCGCGAAGCGGTATTTTGCGCCACGTCGGGCAGAAATGCCTCGCGCGAAATCGACCCGCGTCGCGTGCAGGAGCAGGCGCGAATGATCCAGGCCGAATCCGAGCGCCGGACCATGACGTTCGGTACGTCGATTCGCGGTGCGCGCTTGACCGCTCTCTCCGCGCGATGCTAGCCTGCCACAAGAATAGAACAACGGCTGCAAACGACGCGCGCGCCAAACCGGGCTCCATCGCGTTCGGATCGTCCGGCACGGGAAGCTTTTCGCACCTGACTGCCGAGATGTTCCGGCAGATGTCGAAGACCGAAATGGTGCACGTGCCGTATAAGGGCGCCGGACCTGTGCTGGTCGATTTGCTCGGCGGGCAGATTCAGATGTTCTTCGGCTCGGGGCCCTCGTCGGCCGGGCATATCCGGGCGGGCCGACTGCGCGGTCTGGCCGTCACCACCCCGAAGCGTTCGCCGGCATTGCCCGATCTGCCGGCAATCGGCGAGGTGTTGCCCGGTTACGCCTCGGAGTTCTGGTTCGGCATGTGGGCGCCAGCGGGTACGCCGAACCAGGTCGTCTCGCAATTGAACCAGGCGCTCGTGCGTATTCTGCAGCAGCCGGAAATGCAGGAACGCCTTCGCACCGATGGCATGGAGGCGGTGGGTTCGTCACCGGCGGATTTCGCGCGGATCATCGGGCGCGACATCGCAAGCTGGACCCGGGTGGTCAAGGCCGGCAACATCAAGGTGCAGTAGCGTGGCGCAGGAGACAAGCGCGTGCCAACGGTATCCCTCACGGTAAACGGCCGGCCCGTCAGCGCCGAGGTGGAAGGGCGCACGCTGCTCGTGCAACTCCTGCGCGAGCACCTCGGGCTCACCGGTACGCACGTCGGCTGCGACACGAGCCAGTGCGGCTGCTGCACGGTGCACCTGAACGGAAAAGGCGTGAAATCGTGCGCCGTGCTTGCGTTGTCGTGCGAAGGCGTGACGGTGACGACGATCGAAGGCGTTGCGGCCGAAGGCCGGTTGCACCCGATGCAGCAGGCCTTCCACGAGCATCACGGGCTGCAGTGCGGATTCTGTACACCGGGGATGATCATGTCCGGGCTCGACATGGTTCGGCGCAAGGGCAACGATCTGGACGAGCACACCGTGCGCAGCCAACTCGAGGGCAACATCTGCCGTTGCACCGGTTATCACAACATCGTCAGAGCGATCCAGGCCGGTGCCCGCGCGATGAAGCGCGCCTGATTCTGCGGCAGACATGTACGATTTCTCCTATCACAGACCATCGGACCTCGACGCCGCCGCGGCGATCGTCGGCGCGCACGACGATTACAAGCTCCTCGCCGGAGGCATGAGCCTGATCCCGTCGCTCAAGATGCGTCTGGCTCGCTATCCGGGGATCGTGGACCTGTCTGGTCTCGACGCTTTGCGAGGCATCCGGCGCTCGGGCACGACGCTTCTCATCGGCGCGATGACCGCGCATGCCGAGGTTGCCGCATCCGCCGAGGTTGCCGGCGCCATACCGGCGCTGGCAGTGCTCGCCGAAGGCATCGGCGATCCGCTGGTGCGCAATCGCGGCACGATCGGCGGCTCCATCGCCAACGCCGACCCGGCCGCGGACTATCCGGCAGCGCTGCTCGGCCTGGATGCGCTCGTTATCACGAACCGGCGCGAGATCGGCGCGGACGATTTCTTCCTGGGACTGTTCGAGACGGCGCTCGAGCCCGGCGAGATCATCACCGCGGTACGCTTTCCGATCCCGCAGGCGGCGGGCTATTGCAAGTATCCGCAGCCGGCATCGCGGTTCGCATTGGCCGGGGTGTTCGTATCGAAGCTCGCCGAGTGCGTGCGTGTCGCCGTGACGGGCGCAGCGCCGCGCGTGTTCAGATTGGAGGACGCCGAACGCGCGCTCGGCGGCAACTTCCATCCTGCGGCAATCGAGCGTCTCGCCGTTGCTCACGACGGTCTCAACAGCGACATCCATGCGAGCGCGCAATACCGGGCGCACTGCGTGGCGGTGCTGGCGGCACGCGCGGTCGCAGCAGCGCGCCACGCCCAGGGGTAGCTCAGCGCGGAAACTCGCGGCCAGGCGGCGTGTCGGAGCCGCGCTGCGGCGCAAGCAGGACGCACGCTGCAGTCCGGCAACCGGGCGGTGCTCAAGTCTGGCGCGCGGCTGCCGTTGACCGTGCCATGACCACTACGATCGACGAAGCGCCGCCCGACCCGGCAACCGCCACCGCTGCACCGTCCGCCAAGCCGTCATGGCAGTTCCGCGACATGCGCTTGAAGGTCGGCGACCGGGTCCAGGTCGAGCCGCCGGCCCAAGTCGGCGCCGGGCGCGTGTCGGCCAAGGTCGTGGGATGGGTCGAGGGCCAAAGCTTGATCCTCACCATCCCGCAAACGCCGGCGGGCCGGTTGTACCTGCACGCCGGCGAGTGCGTCGTCGTGCGCGCGTTCACCGGCCGCAGCGCGTTCGCATTCAGCTGCAGCGCGCTTCGCGGCACCGTCAAGCCGTGTGACTATCTTCACCTGTCGTTTCCCGATCGGATCGACGGCGTCGACGTGCGCAGCTCGCCGCGCTTTCGCCTGGGACTTCCGGCTCGGGTGCAGCTCGCGCAAGGCGCCGAGGCGGTCCAGGTGACGATCGACAATATCGGCAGCACGGGCGCGCTGCTCGTGTGCGATAGCCCCTTGGGCGCAACGGGCGATTCGGTCGAAGTCGCCTTCGACGTCGTGGTGCACGACGTTCCCGTATCGCTCGCGCTTCGCGCCCAGATCAAAACCGCCGATCAGGCCGCCGACACGGCTCACTACCGCCATGGCGTGTTCTTCGTCGAGCCGAGCACCAACGACCGCTTGATCCTGGCCGCGCTGGTCTGGTTCAACATGTACGAGAATCCCAAGCTCAGCGCCTGAGCCGAATCGCCGTCCGATTCCGGATGGCGGACGCAAGCCGGCTCGCCGCGACGTAAGCGCGCTGTAAGTAACGTCGTATCGAACGCTGCGGGGCACCGCGCGGCGAGAAGTGCGATCAGTGCTGCATGTGCGCGGCGCCTGCGCTATCCTCGCGGCATCCCATGAAGATCTTCTACGGCTGGCGCATCGTCGGAGCCGGCGGCGCGCTGCAGTTCCTGCAGAGCCTGCTGCTCAATCAGGCCTTCGGCGCATATCTCGCGGTTCTGGTCGACGAGCGCGGCTGGAGCAAGACCGCGCTCGCCGGCGCGGCGGCGATGAAATCCACCGAGACGGCAGTGCTCGGTCCGGTGCTCGGCTGGATGGTCGATCGCTTCGGCGCGCGCGACATCGTTCGGGCGGGCATCGTCCTGTTCGGCATCGGCTTCATGCTGCTCAGCCGGATCGAGACTCTGACCGGGTTCTACGGCGCATTCGTCGTCATCCTGGCCGGCCTGTTCGCCGACTGGACCGGAAACTATCGCGTCGGCTTCACCCTGCTGGCCGCCTTGTCCGGTCTGGGGTCGGTGTTCTTCGTCATGGCGAAGCGCCCAGAGTAATCCAAACCCGACATCGCAGTATGCTTGCTCGATGAGCGACGAAGACTTCATGCGGATGGCCCTCGATCTCGCCGAGGAAGCAGCCCGCCGGGGCGAAGTTCCCGTGGGCGCCGTGGTCGTGCGCGGCGACGACGTGGTGGGGCGCGGTTTCAATGCACCGATCGGAGCTCGCGACCCGAGTGCGCACGCCGAAATGACGGCGTTGCGCGACGCGGCCCAACAGCTCGGGAATTACCGGCTCCCCGGTTGTTCGCTATACGTCACGCTCGAGCCTTGCGTGATGTGCGCCGGCGCCATTCAGCATGCACGCATTGCGCGCCTCGTCTACGCTGCGCGCGACCCGAAGACCGGCGCATGCGGCAGCGTGACGGATCTCTTTGCCGACCCGCGTCTGAACCACCACGCTACCGTGGCCGGCGGCCTCCTTGCCGAGGAGGCTGCCGGCCTGCTGCAGCGTTTCTTCGCGAGCCGCCGATGAGGATCGAGGTCAGCCTGGAACATCAATCACTGCGGTTGCTCGACGGTGAGCGCTGCGTGCGGCAATACGCGGTGTCGACAGCCCGCAATGGCGCGGGCGAACGCTCGGGGAGCAATTGCACACCGCGCGGACGCCACATCGTGCGGGCGAAGATCGGCCAGGGTGCGGCCATCGACACGGTGTTCTTGGGCCGACGCCCGACCGGAGAGATCTACTCGCCGGCCCTCGCGGCGAAGTTTCCCGGCAGGGACTGGATCCTGACGCGGATTCTGTGGCTGTCCGGTTGCGAGCCGGGATTCAATCGCCTCGGCAACGTGGATACCATGCGACGCCACATCTACATCCACGGCAGCCCGGACACGGCCGCCATGGGTATGCCGGGCTCGATCGGCTGCATCCGCATGCGCAACGCCGATATCGTCGAGCTGTTCGAGCTCGTGCCGCCGCGCACGCCCGTTCACATCGGCTGACCTGGCCGGCTCATTTCGCATCGCGCAATCGAGAGCTGGAATGCAGTGCAGCATACTGGCCGGAAATTTGCTGATTAGTGCTTGCCTTTGAGGGGACTTTTGTATTGTGCGACGCGGGCAGATCGGCTAGAGTTGCGGCGCATCAGAACGGCCAGGTGACGAAATCATGCGATTGACCAACAAGGTGGCGATTATCACGGGGGCAGGGCGCGGCATCGGCCAGGCCACGGCGATCAAGTTCGCCCAGGAAGGGGCACGCGTCGCGGTCTGCGATATCGACGAGCAATCGGCGATCGAAACCGCGCGCACCATCCAACGCCGTGACGGCGAGGCGACGGCGTTTCGAGTCGACGTCACCGACAAGCCCAGCATCCAGGCCATGGTCGCGGCGCTGCACGAGCGCTACGGCCGTATCGACATCCTGGTCAATAACGCCGGGATCGTGGCCGATGCGCAGTTGAAGAATATGACCGATGAGCAATTCGACCGGGTCATCGACATCAATCTCAAAGGCACCTACAACTGCACCAAGGCGGTGGTCGACATCATGCTCGAACAGCAGTCGGGCGTGATCTTGAATGCATCATCCATCGTCGGCCTGTACGGCAATTTTGGCCAGACCAACTACGCCGCCAGCAAGTTCGGCGTGATCGGCCTGGTGAAGACCTGGGCGCGGGAGCTGGGCAAACGCGGCATCCGGGCGAACGCGGTTTGTCCGGGCTTCATCAGCACCCCGATCATCGACAGCATCCCGGACAAGGTGATCGACGCCCTCGAGCACAAGGTGCCGCTCGGGCGCCTGGGCAAGCCCGAAGAAATCGCCAATGCGTACGCCTTTCTGGCCTCGGACGAAGCCAGCTACATCAACGGCGCAGTCCTCGAAGTGAGCGGCGGTCTTACCATCTGACTCCCGCGAGGCCGACCAGCTTCCGAATCGCATCCAGGTATGGCGCTCTCGCCACCCCGCGCTCGGTGATGAGCGCGGTCACGAGCTCGGCCGGCGTCACGTCGAACGCCGGATTGCGCACGGCCACGCCCGCGGGAGACCAGGACGCTCCGTTGAACCCGAGCACTTCGGCCGGCGCGCGCTCTTCGATCGGGATGTCGGCACCGGACGCAAGCGAAATGTCCAGCGTCGATACCGGACACGCAACGTAGAACGGTATGCCGTGACGGTGCGCAGCCGTCGCAACCATGTAGGTTCCCACCTTGTTCGCCACATCGCCGTTGGCGGCCACCCGGTCCGCGCCGACGATGACGGCATCGATCTCGCCGCGGCTCATGAGATAGCCGGCCGCGCCGTCCGCAATCAGCGTCACCGGGATGCGTTCCTGCTGCAGCTCCCAGGCGGTCAGACGAGCGCCTTGCAGGACGGGGCGGGTCTCGTCGGCGATCACTTCCACGTGCTTCCCGGCCGCGACCGCCGCGCGGATCACGCCCAGTGCGGTGCCGTATCCGGCGGTGGCCAGCGCGCCCGCGTTGCAGTGGGTCAGCACGCGGCAGCTCGCAGGCAGCAGTTCCGCGCCGAGGCGTCCGAGCCGCTGGTTGGTGGCGACATCCTCGGTGTGGATCGCGCGCGCTTCCGCCACCAGATGGGCCGCCACCGAGGCGTCCGGCTCGATCGCGCGCGCCTCCCAGCAGCGGCGCATCCGCGCGAGCGCCCAGAACAGGTTCACCGCGGTCGGACGGCTCGCGGCCAGCAACTCGAATGCTAGCGGCAAGGCGCTCGACAGGGGCTGGTGCATCGCGCCGGCGCGCAAAGCAGCCAGAGCGATGCCGTAGGCCGCTGCACAGCCGATCGCGGGCGCACCGCGCACGACCAGGTTGCGGATCGCCTCGGCCACTTCGGACGCGTCGTGACAGGCCCGGTATTCAACCCGCTGCGGCAACAGCCGCTGATCGATGAGCTCCAGCCGCTCTCCCGCCCAGCGTAGCGTTTCGACGGCAGCGGCGGCCATGTCAGATGATGCGCTCGTTGCCGCCGTCGATCGGTATCTGCGCGCCGGTCGTGCGAGCGAACGCGGCGCCGCACAGCGCGCACACGAGCTCGGCCACGTCGCGACTTTTGATCTCGGTGCGCAACACATTGCGCGTCTTGTACTGCTCGACCGTCAGGCCGTAGTGGCGGGCCCGCGCCTCGAGCACGTCGTCGCTCCAAAGTGCGGTATCGAACACCGCGTCGGGATGCACCGTGTTGACGCGAATCCCGTCGCGTCCCCACTCCAGCGCGCAGACGCGGGCGAGCTGGGTCAACGCCGCTTTCGACGCCGAGTAGGCGGCTGCGCCGATGCCCGGTGCCGCGACGTTCTTCGATCCGATCGCAACCACGCGTCCGCCGCGGGAAGCGAGCTGGAGCAGCGGGTGACAGGCGCGCAACAGCGTCACGTTCGCTTCCACGTTGACCGCCATGGCTTCTCGCCATGCATCCAGCGACGCATCGGCAACCGGCGTCCCGAGCGGAAAGATGCCGGCGTTGAGCACCGCGATGTCGATGCCGCCGAAGCGGCGCACGGCGGATTCGAGCGCAGCTTCCACAGCGTCTTTCGAGGTGACATCACACGTCAGGCCGAGGAAATCGGGCCGCTGCAATATCGTTGCGACGGTCTCGTTGCGGTCCAGCGCGACTACCGCGGCCCCGCGCGCGAGCAGCGCGTCGACGCACGCGCGGCCGATGCCGGAGGCAGCGCCGGTTACCAGCGCGACTTCCCCGGCGAGCTCCGGCGGCTTGCCCGCAAGTTTGAGCTTGGCCTGTTCCAGGTCCCAGTATTCGACCTCGAACACCTCGCGCGCCGAGAGCGCCTTGTAGCCGTGCAATGCCGTAGCGCGCAGGATCACCTCGATCGTGTGCTGGTAGATCTCGAGCGCAATCGCGGCGTCCTTGCCGCTGCGGCCGGCCGCGCACAAACCGAGCTCGGGATCGAGCACGATGCGCGGTGCGGGATCGAGCATCGACTTCGGCTCGGCGGCCTTGCGCTCGTGGCTTTCGAAGTAGCGGCGGTAGGCCCTCGCGTAGCCGGCGACGTCGCGCCCGACCAGCGGTACCCGCTTGGTCCGGATGCTGTGATCGGGCGTGGCAGGCCCTTGTCCCGCGAGCTCCGTCACGTCCGGCCGGCCGCAGAATTCCAGTGCCGGTGCCGCTTGGCTGGTGCACACGATCAGCGGCTGTCCGGCGCGGTCCGACAATTCGCACCGCAGCCGGGCAATGTCTGCACGCAAGCTACGCCGGGGCGGTTTCGCCCGTGCAGGCGGCAATGACCAGGCTTTGTGGCGTTTCAAATAGCGCTCGGCCCGGTCCACCAGCACGATCATCCGCTCGTACGACTCGCGGGCCGAGTCGGCGAACGAAAACACGCCATGGTTCATGAGGATCATGCCGCTCGTGCCCGCATGGCGCTGGCGAGGGAATTCGCGCGCGCACAGGCGGGCAAGATCGAAGCCCGGCATGACATAGGGAACGAGGACCGTATCGTCGCCGAAGATCTCGGCGACACGCGCGGCGCCGTCGTGCGTATTGGTGATCGCCAGCACCGCGTCGGCGTGCGTATGATCGACGTAGCGAAACGGCAGGATGGCGTGCAGGATCGCTTCCACCGAAGGCGACGGCGCGGATGCGCGCAGCCGCTGGGTGTTGAGCGCGTTCATCATCTCGGTATCCGACAGCCGCTTAAGCCGCGACAGCCGAACCAGAGGCTCGAGCCGCACCGGCGCGAATCCGGGCTCGTCGATCGTCTCCAGATCCCAGCCGCTGCCTTTGACGAACAGCACCTCCTCGTCCTCGCCCATGACGCTGCGCTGCGCGAGCTTGACCGAGGTGTTGCCGCCGCCATGAAGGACGAGACCCTTGTCGCGGCCGAGCAGGCGCGAGCTGTAGACCCGCAAGCCAAGCGGTGTGCGGTAATGGGAAGCTTCGCTGTCCGACCAGAGGGATTTCATTTGCGGTCTTTTGCGCGGCGAGGTTCGGACTCAGGACACTGATTGCGGCTCATTATAATGAGCACCGTGCCGACCGAGCCACGCTACGCGATCCGCGAGGTGTCCTGGACGCAGGACGGCCCTCGGCTGCGCGCCGTACGCTACGAGGTATTCGTGCGCGAGCAGGGCGTGCCCGAGGCGCTGGAGTGGGATGGCCTGGATCCGGCTTGCCGCCACGTGGTGGCCGAAACCGCAGCCGGTGAAGCGATCGGCACGGGCAGGCTGCTCCCCGACGGCCACATCGGCCGCATGGCGGTGGCGAAGTCCTGGCGCCGCGACGGCGTGGGCAGCGCGCTGCTCGAGCGGCTGGTTGCGATGGCCCGCGAGCGCGGCGACCGGTTCGCCGTGCTGCATGCGCAGTCGTACGTGAGCGCCTTCTACCGTCGCGCCGGATTCGAAGCGATCGGCGCAGAGTTCATGGAGGCAGGCATCGCGCACGTGGAAATGCGCAGGTGCTTGTGCTGATGCGCGTCGACGCAGCCAAGGCGCTTATGCCGAGTGGCGCAACCCGGCGGATGCGGGAAGGTGACCGGAGTCCAGCCGGAAATCGAGCTCACTCGATCCAAGCGGCGTGCCGAAAGGACCGAAGCGCCGCTCGCGGATCGTTACTTCGCCTTGCGCATTCACCACGATCACGGTCGAGGCGCGCGTGCCGTAGTGCTCGGCTTCGATGAAGGGCGGCGAGAGGGCGCGTTCGCGGTCGGGCCCGATGCCGATGTCGGGCAGATCGGCATCCGCGGGCCGTGTCGCGTCGCGCAGCCGCTCCAGCAGCGCCTCGGTGATCGCGCCCGATGATTCGAGCGGCAGGTTCTGCAGATACTTTCTGCCCAGCGCGACCTTCGGCCACGGCGTGTTGAGCAAATGGTTCGACACCCCGTGCACGCCCGGTTCGATGCGGCGTGCGCCGCCGTCGCAATTCGACAAGTAGTGGAGCGCGCCAAGGTCGCCCACCAGCAGGTTGAAGCCGTTGTAAGCGTGCGCGCTCGGTTCGATGCGCGCAAGATACTGCGCCGGCGCCATGGTGCCCAGGAGGTAATCCGACACCAGCCGGCCACGCGAAGGCGCATCGCCGCGATGACTGCCCGGCTGACGGAAGTTGGTCAACGCGGCCCAGCGGCCTGCGCGCGTGATGCCGAGCCAGGTGCCGCCGGCTTCCAGATCACGGCCGCCGGCGACGTGCGGCGCATCGGGCCAGAAACCCAGTGCAGCGCTACGGCGTTCGTAGCGTTCGTCACGATTGGCCGCGATGATGACTGGATAACCGCGATGGTGCTGGAGCGAAAAAAGGATCAGGCACATGGCTCAACGCGCGGCAGGCAGTGCATAGGGCAGCGCATAGGGCAGGTTGAGCCGCTGCAGCGCAGGGCCGTCGACCCGGCCGAGCCGCAGCTCGCTATTTTCGGCCAGGTCGAGGTGCACGCAGGCCAATGCGTCGAAACCGCCCCCGGGGGCCGCGGCCGCAGCGAGCACAGTTCCGATCGGCTGACCGGGCGAGCGTACGGCATGAACCGATTGGGCCGGCACGGGTGCGTCCTGGGTCTGCGCATGCAGCAGCAGGGTGCGCCGCTTGGTTTCGCCGCGGTACTGTGTGCGCGCAACGATTTCCTGCCCGGGATAGCAGCCCTTGTTGAAACTCACGCCACCGAGCAGGTCGTAGTTCAGCATCTGGAGCACGAACTGATCCTGGGTTTCGGCCACGATGTCGGCGATGCCGCTGCGAATCGATGCCCACTGCCACGCGGCTCCGTTGCCGGCCTGAGCTCCGGCCGAGCACAGGCGCTGCCATAGCGCGACGGCGCGCCCAGCGTCGGAAAAGACCAGTTCGTAACGCGTTCCTGGCAGCCGCAGCACCCAATCGGGCGCATCCGCTGCGCTCGCCACGCCGGCGCCCACGAGACCGAAATCGGTATGCGGCAAGGCGACTTCTGCCGCCGCCAGGGTCTGCGCAGCGCTCGCTCCGGTCAACCCCAGACGGATGAAACGCGCGCTTGGCGTCAGCCGCACTTTCGAGCGCAGCACGAACATCGACAGGCGCTTGGCGATGCTTGCCGCCGTGGCTGCAGGGAGCTGGAGCACAAACCCCTCCGCTGAGCGCCACAGCAGCAGAGTGGCCAGTACGCGGCCCTTGGGGCTGTTGTAGGTGGAGAGCTGGGCGCGTTCCGGGCCGAGCGCAGCCACATCGCTGCTCAATTGGCCGTGGAGAAACGCTGCCGCATCCGGGCCGAGGGCTTCGATCAAAGCGTAGCCCTGCGCGAGGTCGCAGACGACGCAAGCGCAGTGCAGGTGCTGCAGCTCGGAAGCTGCCGGGCTCACGGGCGCGCTCGTTCGAGCGGGTACCCGCGATGCCAGGAACTGTGCCCAGTCGGAACTCCCCGCGGGCGATTCTCCGCCTGCGGGAGGAACGGGCGTTGCTGTTGCGCTGCACATGTGAAGGATTATACGCCGCAAGGGCTAGCACTTCGGTCATAGGGCGGGGCACTGGTCCGCGACCGAGCGAGGGGATATGCTAAGGCCATATCCGCCGGCGCAGGGAGCACCGGCCGCACTGCACCGACCCCACTTCCGCGGCTGCCCGCCGAGATGCCGATATCTTCGAATCTGGCCATCGCACCCGAGTCCTTTTTCTGGTCGCTGGAAGCGATCAGCAGAGACCTGCGCCTGCCGTTCTCGCAGACGCTGCTCCTGCAGCTGTTCCCTCCGCCGTACGACATCGCCACAGTCCAGAGCGCGGCGCGCGCAATCGGCGCCCGGGCCGAGCTCGACGAGGTCAGCGTCCACGACATGCGCAGCGGCGGACCCGCCTGCTTCGCCCTCGTACGTGCCTCGCAGCCGCAGGGCTCGGACCCGCCGCACGCAATACCCGGAGCCGGTGCCGATCCCGAGGTGCTGCGCCTGATGCGCGTGGAGCGGATCGAGCACGACAACGTCGTGGTGCGCGAAAGCGCCGCGGAGCCGATGAACCTCTCCCTGCAGGGTTTCAATGCGCTCTACACGGGCTACGCCCTGAGAACCGAGCCCGATGGGGCACGTGCGGAAGCTGCGCACGACATCGATGCGCCGCCGCGGCGATTCGGCTTGCATTGGTTCGTGCGCGAATTGTTGCGCTATCGCAGCGTGTGGCGCGACGTCCTGCTGGCCGCGCTTTTCATCCAGCTGGTCGCTTTGCTCGTGCCCCTGCTCACGCAAGTCATCATCGACAAGGTCATCACGCATCGCACCCTCAATACGCTGCTCGTCATCGCCGCGGTGCTGGCGATGGCGACAGTGTTTTCGGCCGCGCTGTCGTGGATTCGCCAGCATCTGGTGTTGCATACCGGAACGCGCATCGACTCCGTTCTCGGTGCGCACGTGTTCGAGCATCTGTTGCGGCTGCCGGCGCGCTACTTCGAGCATCGGACCACCGGCGTGCTGGTCGCGCGCCTGCACGGCGTCGAAACCATCCGCGACTTCCTGGCCGGCGCGGCGCTCACGTTGCTGATCGATCTTCCGTTCATGTTCGTGTTCGCCGCGATCATGTACTACTACAGCCCGACCCTGACCGCGATAGCGCTCGGCGTGCTGGCGTTGCTGGTGGCGCTGAGCCTCGGCGTCACGCCCGTCCTGCGCCGGCGCATCGATCGCCA
>WHTS01000072.1 GCA_009377585.1 Betaproteobacteria bacterium | reverse complement strand
CATGACATTCACAAGGAGTATTCAAAAATCGCCTAACCGCGCGTTGCAGCTTAAACGAGCGCCGCAAAGTGGCACAATTGCGCCATGGACTTCGAAATCGTTGGCGAGCTCACGGTGGTCGAAACCATCGCCACGGGTCGCGGTATTCGCGACATCCGGCGGTTGGAGCGCAGCTACGGGAAAACTCGTTGGCGAAAGATGAAGGGAATTGCACGAATCCGGCTGCGAACCGGGTCTGTGCGCATCGCTGAACTTCATTGGTACGAAGGGCACGGAATCGGCAAGAGGGAATTCAAGAGAAAACGCTATCTGGATTGATGACTATGAAACAACGTAGATCTCGAGCTTTGCAGTTTGCCGTCTGTATCGATAATCGAGGGTATCCCGCTTCGCTAGAGCGTCACAAGATCTACCGTGTTATTCCTGACGAAGAGGCGGCGGCAGACGGGGACATTCGCGTGGTCGATGAAAGTGGCGAAGGCTACCTGTACTCGGCTGACCGTTTCGTCGAAATTGAACCACCGCAGACGGTCAAGCGCTCACTGTTGCATTCAGAGAGAGCTGCATAATCGGGTCGAGGCGGGCTTTTAGCCCGCCCCTCCCACACCACCCGGCATGTGGGTCCGCACCGGGCGGTTCATGAACATGCACTACACGTCGCCTGGCATGCACGACGCAAGGGCACGGGCAAGGCTGGCTACGTGGCCCAGATGCGCATTCTGCTTGATGAGGATCTTCCGCGCCGTCTAGCAGCACTGCTGGTAGGTATCCACTGTTCAGCACAGAGGATAGGCAGGCATTGCGTCACTGCGCCTGGATGCCGGCCTGCTTCGCGACCTTGCTCCACTTCCTGGTTTCCGCGTCGATGTAGCTCGAGAGCGCCGCTTTGCTCAGATACTCGGTCTCCGCACCCATCTTGATGAATTGCTTCTTGACTTCGTCGAGCGCCAGGATCGCCGCGAACTCCTTGTCCAGGCGATCGACGATCGCCGGCGACGTTCCTGCGGGCAGCATGATGCCCCACCAGTTGGCGCCCTCGTAACCCTTCACTCCGGCCTCGTTGAGCGTCGGCAGATCGGGCAGGACGCCGCTTCGCTTGGTGCCGCCGGTGGCAAGCGCTCGGAGCTTGCCGGCGCGGATGAGCGGCAGCATCTGGACGACGGTGCCGATCGCGACGTGCGAGGTGCCCGCAACGACGTCGATCATCGCGGGCGCGCCGCCCTTGAACGGAATGTGGACGATGTCGACGCCCGTCAGCATCTTGAAGTATTCGAACCAGAGCTGCTGCGCGCTGCCGATACCCGCGCTGGCGAAGTTGAGCGTGCCCGGCTTCGCCTTGGCCAGCGCGACGAGCTCGCTCATCGTCTTTGCGGGGACGGACGGATTGACCGTGAAAACATTCGGTCCGTTTCCGATCTTGGACACCGGGACGAAGGATTTGACGGCGTCGTAGGGAAGCTTCTTGTAGAGCGAAGGTCCGAACGCGTAGGCCGCCGAGATGATGACCATGGTGTAGCCGTCGGGCTCCGACCTCGAAGCCATGCCTATCCCGAGCGTGCTGCCTGCACCGGGCCGGTTGTCGATGACGACCGTCTGGTCGACTCGTTTGCTCAGATACTGTCCGACCAGGCGGCCGACGATATCGTTACTGCCGCCGGGCGGGTACGGGACGATCAATCGTATCGGCCGCATCGGGTAGGCCTCCCCCGCATGTACGAAACCGGGTACGGCCAGAGCGGCACAGAGCGCGCCGAGCTCGACTGCATACGTCAACTTCATCTTACTTCTCCTCGTTTTGCTACTGGATACCAGGCCCGAGAATAGAGAACACGCCATGGCCTGCGCAAGGATTCGATGTGCCGTGCAGATGATTCTTTGCCCTCGATGAGGAAGGGATGCGCACGCGATGCGAGCTCGACGCGACAAGCAGGAAGCCCTGCAAACGTCGCAACGCCGCGTCCGGTGTAGCATCGCAACGATGAAGTCGCACCTTCTCGGGACAAGCTGGCATTGCCGCGCCCGGCAGGCCTTGCAGGCGATCGGAATCGACGCCAAGCTCACGGCCGTAACCGACCTGCTCGATGCCGTGCGCTCGGGCGCACTCGCGCTCGACGGGCGCTTCGAGCCCCATGCGGCGAGCGAGCCGGGCCGGCCGGAGCGGCCGCAATTGGTGTCGCCGCGCGAATTGCAGCGCCGTTCGACGGCAACCACGCATGGACATGCCGCGCTGATCCACGCCGTCGCCCACATCGAATTCAACGCCATCAATCTCGCGCTCGATGCCTTGTGTCGCTTCCCGGGATTGCCGGCGGAGTTCTACGCCGATTGGCTGCACGTCGCCGCCGAGGAAGCCACGCACTTTTCCCTGCTGCGCAGCCATCTGCGCCGGCTCGGCCACGATTACGGCGACTTTCCCGCCCACGACGGTCTGTGGCAAATGGCGCGCACGACGGCGCTCGATCCACTCGTGCGCATGGCGCTGGTGCCGCGTGTGCTGGAAGCACGGGGGCTCGACGTATCGCCTGCCATGATTCGGCGGCTGCATGCGTCGGGGGACCGGCAAGGCGCCGAGATCATCGAGCTCATCCTGCGCGACGAGGTCGGTCACGTCGCGATCGGCAGCCGCTGGTTCCGGCATCTTTGCGCGCAACGCGGGCTCGATCCCGATCCGACCTTCGAGCGGCTGCTGGCCGAGTACGATGCGCCACGCCCCGTGCTGCCGTTGAACACCGAGGCGCGCCGGCGAGCGGAGTTCAGCGAGCGGGAGCTTTCCCGTCTGGAAGCGCTCGCGCGCGGCGGACAACGCACGCGGTGATCGCGAATGCTCGGTGCCCTGCTGCTGCGTGGATTCGTCTGGCATGACCAGCGCGCCCGAGCGGTCCCGAGCGGCACTGTACACGGGCGCCGCGCCGGTGCCGCACGCAGGCTTTGCTGCGCTGCATTGTTGGCCTCGGATTCCTCCTATAGAATGGCGCGGCCCCTGGCGACGGCGGCCATGACCGACCTGCCCGACACACCAACCAAGTCCTCGATCCAGGTCATCGATCGCATGATGAGCCTGGTCGCAGCGCTGGCCCGGCATTCCAGTCCGGCCAACCTGAAGCAATTGGCGGCCGAGACCCGGTTGCACCCGTCGACGGCGCACCGCATCCTGGCCGTAATGGTGGAGAACCGCCTGGTGGATCGGATCGAGCCGGGAACCTACCGCCTCGGCATCAGGCTGCTGGAGCTGGGCAACCTCGTGCGGCTGCGGCTCAACGTGCGCCAGGAGGCGCTGCCGCACATGCAGCGGCTGCACGACGAGCTGAAGGAGACCGTGAACCTGAGCGTGCGCCAGGGCGACGAAGTGGTCTATGTCGAACGCGTGAGCTCGATGAGCTCGATGATGCGCGTGGTGCAAATCGTCGGCACGCGCGCGCCTTTGCACGTCACTGCCGTCGGCAAGGTGTTCCTGGCCGAGGACGGCTCCGACGCCGCACAGGCCTACGCGCAGCGGGCCGGCCTCACGCGATTCACCGACTCCACCTTGGCGGACCCGACACTGCTCGACAGCGAGCTCGCGCAAGTACGCGCGCGGGGTTTCGCCATCGATCGGGAAGAAGCGGAGAAAGGCGTGTCGTGCATCGGCGCGGGCATTCGCGACGACGACGGACGCCTGGTCGCCGGGCTGTCGGTATCGGCGCCGACGGACCGGCTCGATCCCGCCTGGTCGGGCCGGGTGCGGGAAACCGCCGAGCAGATCTCTCGCGCCATCGGTTATGCACCGCGCGCGCATGCCTGAATGAGCGGTCCGCTTGCCGGGGTCCGGATCCTGGATCTCACCACGGTGGTGATGGGGCCGTTCGCCACGCAGCTGCTGGCCGATCTGGGCGCCGCAGTCATCAAGGTCGAGCCGCCCGAAGGCGACAACACGCGCCATCTCGCCCCGATGCGCCATGCCGGCATGGGCGCAATGTTCCTGCACATGAACCGCAACAAACGCTCGCTCGTGCTCGACCTGAAAAAGACCGCCGGCCGCGAGGCGCTGCTCGAGCTCGCCGCCGTCGCCGACGTGCTCGTCTACAACACGCGCCCTCAGGCGATGGCGCGGCTGCACTTGTCGTACGCCGAGTTGAAGGCGGTCAATCCTCGGATCGTGTACGTCGGCGCATTCGGCTTCGACCAGTCCGGGCCCTACGCTGCCCGCCCCGCGTACGACGACCTCATCCAGGGCGCGGTCGGCTTGCCGTGGCTCATGATGCAAAGCGGAAGCGATGCGCCGCGCTACGTGCCCGCGACGATGTGCGATCGCATCGTCGGGCAGGCGACCGCCAACGCCGTGCTGGCGGCGCTCTTCCATCGCGAGCGCACGGGAGAAGGCCAGGCGGTCGAAGTGCCGATGTTCGAGACGATGGCGCAGTTCATTCTGGGCGATCACCTGGCGGGGCGTACGTTCGTTCCTGCCATGGGCGAGGCCGGCTATGCACGCGTTCTGGCCCGCTTTCGGGCACCTTACGCGACGCTGGACGGGCACCTCTGCGTGCTCATCTACAACGACCGGCAATGGCAGCGATTCCTCGCTGCCATCGAGCGCTCCGAGCTCACGACCGACCCGCGTTTCACCACCCTTGCCGCGCGGGCACGGCACATCGACGAAATCTGCCGCTTCGTCGCCGACCAGATGAGGCTGCGCAGCACGGCCGCGTGGGAGGGATTGCTCTCCGAGATCGATGTGCCGTGGATGCGGATGAATTCGCTCGACGGTCTGATCGACGATCCGCATCTCGCGCACACGGGATTCTTCCGCCGGGTGGAGCATCCGAGCGAAGGCGCGATGACGACGATGGCCGTGCCGACCCGGTTCTCCGCCTCGCAGCCCGAAGCACTCGAGCATGCACCACGTTTCGGCGAACATAGCGCGCAGGTGCTGCGCGAGGTCGGTTACGCGGACGCCGAGATCGCACAGATGGCGCGCGACGGCGTTACGGTGATCGGGGGCGAGGGAAATTGAAACCATGAACTTCGAGCTCACGCCCGAACAGCAGGCGATCCGCGATGCGATCCTCGACCTGCTCGACCCGGCGGGACCGCTCGGCGACGACTATTGGCTCGCGCGCGATCGCAGCGGCGGCTTTCCCGACGAATTCTTCGACGCGTTCGCGCGCGGCGGCTGGCTCGGCATCGCGATGCCGGAGGAATTCGGCGGCTCGGGCCTTGGCATCCTGGAGGCGGCGATCGCAATGCAGGCGGTGGCCGAATCCGGCGCCGGCATGTCGGGTGCATCGGCGGTGCACCTGAACATCTTCGGCCTCAACCCGGTGGTCGTGTTCGGAAGCCGCGAGCAGAAGGCGCGCTGGCTGCCGCCGATGGTCCGGGGCGAGGTGAAGGCGTGCTTCGCGGTCACCGAGCCCAACACCGGCCTCAATACGGCTGCGCTGCAGACGCGGGCCGAACGCCGCGCCGGCGGCTACGTGCTGTCGGGGCAGAAGATCTGGACCTCGACCGCGCAGGTCGCGACCAAGATGCTGATCCTCGCCCGCACCACGCCCGCGGACCGGGTCGGGCGTCCCACCGAGGGCTTGAGCCTGTTCTATACCGACCTTGACCGGCGCCACGTCGAAGCGCGCGAGATCGACAAGATGGGCCGCAAGGCGGTGGATTCGAATCAGCTCTTCATCGACGCGCTGCCGGTGCCCGAGGAGGACCGCATCGGCGAGGAAGGCCGAGGCTTCGAGTACATGCTGCACGGCTTCAACCCGGAGCGGATCCTGATCGCCGCCGAGGCGGTCGGCCTGGGGCGCGCCGCGCTCGCCCGCGCCGCGCGTTACGCCCGGGAGCGCGTCGTGTTCGACCGGCCCATCGGGCAGAACCAGGCGATCCAGCATCCGCTCGCCGAGCGCTGGATGCAGCTCGAAGCGGCCAATCTCATGCTGCTCAAGGCGGCGGCGCTGTATGATGAAGGCAAGCCGTGCGCCGCGGAAGCGAACGCGGCCAAGTATCTGGCCGCCGAAGCCGGTTACGCGGCGTGCGAGACCGCCGTCATGACCCACGGTGGCATGGGATACGCCAGGGAATTCCACGTCGAGCGCTATTTGCGCGAGGCGCTGATCCCGCGCATCGCACCGGTGAGCCGCGAGCTGATCCTGTGCTATGTCGCCGAGCGCGTGCTCGGCCTGCCGAAGTCCTATTGACCGGACTTTGGCTTGCGCCGCGTGCGCGGGAGCCGATACTCCACCAAATCGTTCGCCCGCCATTGCATCGCATCGATCGGCGTGATGTAGCGCTGCTGCGAGCGCGGATACAACCGATAGTGCGGCGAAAGGTCGATGCGGCGCTCGGCCTCCCACGCGCCCGCATCGCCGGTCACCCATTCGCCGGGATCGAGCAAGCGCAGGTCGAACGGGCGCGAATACTCGCGCAAGGACCGTTCGCCTTGATCGTTGTGGTACTCGTGAAAATACGACAGCGCGAGCTCGCGCAGGTTGCGGTAGATGGGATCGCGCCCGCGCAACGCCAGGTGATTGCTCTTGCCGATCGCGCCCCACAGGCCGCCGCGCCGGAACAGGGCCACGACGTGATCCCAGTCGCCCTCGGCGCGCAAATCGAGCACCAGCGGCGGCTCGCCGTTCAGCCACAGCGCGCACGCGGCCACCAGCGCCGCCTCGATGCAATGCGCTCGCCGCTGCGCAAGCACCTGCCGCACGGTGCAGCAACTGTCGCCGTCGGGCTCGAAGTTGATCGGGATCGCGTTGACGAACGACTGCAGTTTCGCCGGGCTCGACTGGCGGCGAAGCAGCGAGCGCTCGGCCTTGGTCAGGCCGAGGTCGCGCAAGCGGGCTATCGAGCGTACGGAGTTTCTTGCCACGCTCGACCCTCACCCCCAGCCCCTCCCTTGCAGGGCGCGCATCGGCATGCAGGCCGATGCCGTTCGGCCGGCGCGGACCATGGTCCGCGAATTCCCGGCCTTACCCCGGGGGGAGAGGGGAGCGTCGTGTCCGTATTGAACTGTCGTTCAATGCGGAACGATCGAAAGGGCCACCGGCCGCGCGGCGCGCTCTCCGCGCCGGCCAAGTGCCGCGCAGGAAACGGCCTCACGCGCCGAGTGCCTGGTAGCGCACGTCGATGATTTCGATCTCTTCCCGGCCGCGCGGGCTCTGGAAGCTCACCACCTCGCCCGCTCGCGCCTTCAACAGCGCCCGCGAAATCGGGGCGATCCAGCTCACGCGGTTGCGCGCCGGATCGACTTCGTCCATGCCGACGATGCTGATCGTGCGCTCGTCGCCGTGGCCGTCGACATAGGTGACGGTGGCGCCGAAGAACACCTGGTCGGAGTCCTCGCGCAGCCGCGGGTCCACCACCTCGGCGTGGTCCAGGCGTTTGGTGAGAAAGCGGATACGCCGGTCGATCTCGCGCAGCCGCTTCTTGCCGTAGATGTAATCGCCGTTCTCCGAGCGATCGCCGTTGGATGCGGCCCAGGCGACCGTGCGCACGAGCTCGGGGCGTTCTTCGTCGAGCAGCTGCTTCAGCTCCGAGCGCAGCCGCGCGTGGCCCGCCGGCGTGATGTAGTTCTTGGCGCCCTTCGGGATCGCGACTGCGGAATCGTCCGCTTCGTCTGCGGCAGGGATGGTGTGCTCGTTCATGGGTGTATCGGTATGAATAGCGCAATGCCGCGTATGCGCTAGTGTGGTGAATCGCAAACTCGTCATTCCCGCGCAAGCGGGAATCCAGAACAAGAGTCCTTCCTGGACCCCCAGCGTTCGCGGGGGTGACGAGCTTCTGACTCAGGACGCTAACAAGTCATGTAGTGTATGGAGAAGAGATTACGCTCGTCCACCCAGCACGCCGCCGGCGCGAAACCGGCGCGTGCCGCCAAGGCCTGGAATTCGGGCACCGAGTACTTGTACGAGCTCTCGGTGTGGATGGTCTCGCCGCGCGCGAACGCAAGCCGCGTCGTGCCGATCCGGACTTCCTGGCTGCGGCAGCTTTCGAGATGCATCTCGATGCGGCCCAGCGCATCCGAATACCACGCCCGGTGGTGAAAGGCCCGCAGGTCGAAGTCGGCGCCGAGCTCGCGATTGATGCGCGCCAGCACGTTGAGATTGAAGGCCGCGGTCACGCCCTGCGGGTCGTCGTAGGCCGCTTCCAGCACGGCCTTGTCCTTGCGCAGATCGACGCCGATCACCAGCGCGCCGCCCGCGCCTGCGAGGCTGCGCGCATTGGCGAGGAAAGCCACAGCCTCGGTCGGGTCGAAATTGCCGATGGTGGAGCCGGGAAAGAATACGGCGCGCCGCCGTGGCCGATAGGGCGCGAGGTCGGGCAGCTCGAACGACTGCGAGTAGTCGGCGCATACCGCGACCACGGGAAGCTCGGGGAAAGCGTGGCGCAAGCCTTCCGCAGCCTGGCGCAGCGTTTCGCGCGCGATATCGATCGGAACGTACACGCCCGGGCGGGCGGCTGCGATCAGCAGCCGGCTCTTGCGGCTTACGCCGCTGCCGAATTCAACCAAGGCACAACGGCTGCCGAGCGCAGCTGCGATCGCGCCCGCATGCGCCTGAATGAGCGCCGTTTCGACTCGGGTCGGATAGTATTCGGGCAGCGCACAGATGGCGTCGAACAGCGCCGAGCCGACGTCGTCGTAGAAATACTTCGGCGGCAGATGCTTGGGCGAATCGCCCAGTCCGCGCAGGACGTCGTTACGGAAATCGGCCGGACGCGGGGAAAGATCGTGGAAGGCGACGAGATCGTTCATGCATCGGCCCCGCGAACACGCTCTGCCCGCTCAGCTCGAATGCGCTGCCGCCAAGGCCGTGCTTTCCAGCCATTTCTTGATCCTGTTGGCATCACCAATGCGGGTGTACTTTCCCCAGGAGTCGAGCAAAACGATGATGATGGGGCGTTCTCGAATGCGGGCCTGCATCACCAGGCATTGGCCAGCCTCCGAGATATAGCCGGTTTTCGACACGTCGATCTGCCACGTCGACGTGCGCACCAGGCCGTTGGAATTGTTGAAGCCATACACGTGCCCGTCCGCGGTATGGATTTGCGCGCTCGGCGTGGTGGTGAACTCGCGGATCAGCGGATAGTCGAGGCTTGCACGGACCAGCAACGCGAGATCCTCGGCGGTGGAGACATTCTGGCTCGAAAGTCCCGTCGGCTCGGCGAAGCGGCTGCTGTCCATGCCGAGCTCATGCGCCTTGTCGTTCATGCGCGCGACGAATGCGTCGGTTCCTCCGGGATAGTTACGCCCGAGCGCGCTCGCCGCCCGGTTCTCCGAGGACATGAGCGCCATATGCAGCAGATCGCGCCGGGCAAATACCGAACCGATGCGAAGCCGCGAGCCGCTGTGCTTGAGGGTGTCGATGTCGGCCTTTTCGATGCGAATCGCTTCGTCCAGGGCCAAGTCCGCATCGAGCACCACCATGGCCGTCATGAGCTTGGTGATCGAGGCGATTGCCGATACCTGGTCGACATTCTTGCCATACAGGACGGTGCCGTCCATCGCATCGAACACCAGGGCCTGGCTCGACTTGAGATCGGGTCCGTGCGCGGCCAAGGTGCCGTTGACTTCCACCGTGGCCGCCGCTGCTGTGGCGGCAGTGGCCTTGGCGGCTGCCTTCTTGACGGTCTTGCCGCCATCCTTCTTGTAGCTGACGGATACGCGTTTGCCGCCGTTCTTTGCCGCTACCTCGGGCTTGGCGCTCTTCGCAGTCTGCGCCGCGCCGGCAATCCCGCTCCAGGTCAACATGAATGCGACGATGAATATCCCTGCGACGTTGTTCACCCGTCCGTTCCTTGGTGGTTCTTGTGTCGGCTCCCAGGAAGGACGGGAGCGCCGCCGGGGCAAGCGCCGATCGCGTTTCTCGCCCGCGGCTAAGATAGCAAATAATCAACGCCTAAGTAAGCTTGCTGCGAGTAAATGCTGAACATCGCAAAAAGAAACGCCGCCCCACGATCGTTGTCGGGGCGGCGTATTAAGGGGAGACCCGCGACGCGGGCCGCTGCTTGGTCGCCCGCGCAGAAGGTCTCCCGAGGAGGAACTGAAGCTCGTTAGCTAGGATGTTAAGGGTAACACCTTACGGTCAACTTACATGCTCGTTTGCGTTCGATAGCGGATCTGAGAAGTCCCCTTACCGGCTCGACAAGCGGCCGCGAGGACGCTAGCCTCGGCAGGTTGCGCGTAAGGGCTGATCTCCGCGCTCGCACGTTGTGTCGACAAGCTTCGTCGCTGATTCATCCCGATTCCTTCTCGTTTCCCATGCGCCTTCTCATCGTCGAAGACGATCCGCTGCTCGCGGACGGCCTCAAGCGCTCGCTCGCGGTGCACGGCTTCGCGATCGATCATGCCGCCGACGGCGCCAGCGCCGATCACATGCTGTCGAGCCAGGCCTACGATCTGGTCATCCTGGACCTGGGACTTCCCGGCCTGGACGGGTTGAGCGTGCTCAAGCGCCTGCGCCGCCGCGCCGGCGGCTCGAGCACGACGCCGGTGCTCATTCTGACCGCGCGCACCGGCCTCGACGATCGGGTCAAGGGCCTCGATCTCGGCGCCGACGACTATCTCGCCAAGCCGTTCGATCTTCCCGAGCTGGAAGCCCGGGTGCGGGCAATGGTGCGCCGCGGAAAGTTCGGCGCGAGCCCGCAGCTGCAGCACGGCCGGCTGCGCTTCGACACCATCGGCCGCCGCGCGCTGGTGGACGATCAGCCGCTGGAGCTGTCGGCCCGTGAGCTCTCCATGCTCGAGACGCTGCTGCTGAGCGTCGGTCGCGTGGTGAGCAAGGAGCAGCTCGCCGAACAGTTGACCGGCTGGGGCGAGGTCGTGGGCGCCAACGCGATCGAGGTCTACATCCACCGCCTGCGCAAAAAGCTGGAGACGGCGGGTATTTCGGTGCGCACGGTGCGGGGGCTGGGCTACCTGCTGGAGAAGCCGGGCAGCGGATCGTAGCAGGCGCGGAACTCGCTGCCGCGAGAAGGGGCAGCTCGCTGCCCCGAGGAGGGCGGCTCGCTTGCCGCGAGGGAGGCGGCTCGATGCCGTGCGCAGCGATCCGTTCAGCATTAAGCGCCGGCGCTCGGGGCGTGAAGGGAGAGTCGGGCCATCAAGCTTTTCCTGCAACCGTCGATTCGCCGCCAGCTGATCTTCTGGCTGGTGCTGCCGCTGTCGCTCGCCCTCATCTGCTCGGCGCTGGTGGTGTACAAGCTCGCCTCGGACTTCGTGACCGAAGCGTACGACCGGGCACTGTACGATTCGGCGCTCGATCTGTCGCGGCGACTGCGGCTGCGCGACGGACGCCTCACGGTCGACCTGCCTCCCGCCGCGGCCGACATGCTCGAAATCGACGATATCGACCGCGTCTACTACGCCGTGCGCAACGACGACGGCAACCTGGTCGGCGGTGCAGCCGACCTGCCGCGACCGCAACCTTCCGAGAATCGGCGCCCGGATTACTACTACGCGCGCTACCTGGGACAGGGCATGCGCCTGGTGGCGCTGCGCGTGCCGTACGATCCCGACAACGAAACGATGTTCGCGCAGGTCATCGTGGGCGAGACGCTGATCCGGCGCCGGCTGCTCGCCGAGGAGATCCTGGTCGCGGTCGCGCTTTCCCAGCTCGTTCTGATCGCGATGATCTGTATTTCCGTCTACCTCGGCGTCGGTCACGGCCTGCTGCCGCTCGGGCGCCTGCGGGCACAGATCGAGGCGCGTTCGCACCGCGATCTCACGCCGCTGGACGAGCCGCGCACGCCGAGGGAAGTCCGGCCGCTGGTGCATGCGATCAACGAGCTGTTGCAGCGGCTGCAACGCGCGATCGTGTCGCAGCAGCGCTTCATCGCCGATGCGGCCCACCAGTTGCGAACACCGCTTGCGGGTTTGCGCACGCACGCCGAGCTGGCCCTCAGGGAACAGGACCTCGCCGGCGTGCGCGAACGGGTGCGGGCGCTCATGCACGCCACCGATCGCAGCGCGCGTCTCGCCCACCAGCTGCTGGCGCTCGCGCTGGCCGAGCCGGAAGCAAGCGCCACGGCGCCGATGAGCGCGGTCGACCTGGTTGCGATCGCGCGCGACGTGACCGCCGAATGGGTGCCGCAGGCGCTCGCGCACCAGCTGGATCTCGGTCTCGCGGCCGCTGCCGGGAGCCTCCGCATCCGCGGCAATGCGGTGCTGTTGCGCGAGCTCGTGGTGAACCTCGTCGACAACGCGATTTGCTATACGCAGCCCGGCGGACAGATCACGGTCGACGTGCAGCATGACGCCGCCACGGTCACGCTCAGCGTCGAGGACGACGGCCCCGGAATTCCTCCCGGCGACCGCGAGCGGGTGTTCGAGCGTTTCCAGCGTCTGGCGGAGAATCGCACCGAAGGCTGCGGGCTCGGGCTCGCGATCGTACGCGAGATCGCGCAAGCGCACGCCGCCGAAGTGCGCATCGGCGACGGCGCTAGCGGCAAGGGAACGCGCGTCAGCATCCGTTTTGCGCGCATCGATGCAGGCAACAGTGGCGCGCTCACGCGGCAAACGGCGGCAGCGTCGGGCCCGGGTTGATTCAGCCGGTCGTGGTCGGTGCCGCGCCTGCTTCGCCCAGTTCCCGCTGCTGTTCTTCCCGCTGTTGTTCTTCCTGCTCTTGCTCTTCCTGCTGCTGCAGCGCCCACATGCCGGCGTAGACGCCTTCGCGCTGTAGCAGGTCGCGGTGCCTGCCGCGCTCGACGATGCGGCCGTGATCGAGCACCAGGATCTCGTCCGCGTCCACCACGGTGGAAAGCCGATGTGCGATGACCAGCGCCGTGTGGCCCTGCGCGATGCGCTCCAGCTCGGCCTGGATCGCCTTCTCGGAACGCGAATCCAGCGCCGAGGTGGCTTCGTCGAAGATGAGTATGCGCGGTCCCTTGAGCAACGCGCGGGCGATGGCGACGCGCTGCTTCTCGCCGCCGGAGAGCTTCAAGCCGCGTTCGCCCACCGCGCTGTCGTACCTGTCCGGCAGCGACAGGATGAAGTCGTGAATGTGCGCCGCGCGCGCCGCCTCGATCACTTCCTCGCGACTCGCGTCCGGGCGCCCGTAGGCGATGTTGTAGAGCACCGTATCGTTGAACAGTACGGTGTCCTGCGGCACGATGCCGATGGCGGCGCGCAGGCTCGCCTGGGTGACGTCGCGAATGTCCTGTCCGTCGATGCGGATGGCGCCGCCGTCGGCGTCGTAGAAGCGGAACATGAGCCGCGCCAGCGTCGACTTGCCCGACCCGCTCGCGCCCACCACCGCTACCGTGTGCCCCGGCGGAATGCGGAAGCTCACGTCGTGCAGTATCCGGCGGCGGCTGTCGTAGGCGAACTCGACGCGATCGAATTCGACCGCGCCTTGGGCGAGGGCAAGCGCGGGAGCCCCTGGCTTGTCCTCGATCTCGCGGTGCTGGCGCAGCATGCCGAACATCCGCTCCATGTCGGTGAGCGACTGCTTGATCTCGCGATACACCATGCCGAGGAAATTGAGCGGCACATAGAGCTGGATCAGAAACGCGTTCACCAGCACCAGGTCCCCGAGCGTCATGCTGCCGGCGATCACGCCGGCGGTGGCCTGCCACATGATGAGCGTCACGCCGAGCGCGATCACCGCGCTCTGGGCGGCGTTCAGCGCCGAAAGCGAGGTCTGCGACAGGATCGCCGCTCGCTCCCAGCGCTGCATCGCCTCGTCGTAGCGGCTCTGCTCGAATTGCTCGTTGCCGAAGTACTTGACGGTTTCGTAGTTGAGCAGGCTGTCGATCGCACGCGTATTCGCCTTCGAGTCGAGCTCGTTCATGTTGCGGCGAAAGTGCAGCCGCCATTCGGTGATCGACACCGTGGTGACGATATAGATGCCTACCGTGACCAGGGTGACGATGGCGAACCAGGGGTCGTAGTTGACGAGCAGGATTCCGGTCACCAGCGCGATCTCGACCAGCGTGGGCAGGATGCTGAAGAGGGCGAAGCCGAGCAGCTGCGAGATGCCGCGCGTCCCGCGCTCGATATCGCGCGTGAGCCCGCCGGTTTGGCGTTCCAGGTGGAAGCGAAGCGAAAGCGCGTGCAGGTGGCCGAACACTTCGAGCGCGATGCGGCGCACCGCCCGTTGGGTCACCTTGGCGAAGACGAACTCGCGCAACTCGGTGAAGACCGTAGTCGAAAGCCGCAGCAGGCCGTAGCCGATCAGCAACCCAGCCGGCAACACGAGGATAGCGTTCTGCACGCTCAGCCCGTCGACGATCTGCTTGAGCACGAGCGGCACGCCGACGTTGGCCGCCTTGGCGGCGAACAGGAACAGCAACGCCAGCACCACGCGAGCGCGGTATTCCCACAGGTAGGGCAGCAGCGTAGCAAGCGTGTGCCAGTCGCTGCGGGGGATGGGCGCAGGGCGCGGCTGCGGCCCGCGGGTGCCATGGCGGTCCATGGCGTTCAGTATCCGCCCGGGGCAAAAAAAATGGGCACAGTATGACTGCGCCCAAAAGTCGCTACCAAAGGAGGAGGATCGAAAACCCAAGGCCGAAACCCTGGGCCTTCGAGGTCCATGGAAGCAATCCCGATGCCACCGGGGTACGCTCCAAGAATCATCATGTTGCCGCAGCAGCCGGGCGCGCAGGTGACGACGTTTCTGCCTGCCTGCCGAAATCCGGTCGATCGGGCCCGGCCGGGGCGGCGCCAGGGCGCCCGCACCGGATCGCGCCGAGGCGTCCTTATGGTCGGTAAACGCTTACGCCGACTCATGTTCCTTGCCATATCCCAAGAGGCCCGTGCTGACACGAAAAATACCGTAGGACACCCATGCCAGCGAACGCGCGAGCAGCGGCTGCTTCGACCAGCGCTCGCGGATGACCGGCCGGGCGCCCTCCTCGATCAGCCCCAGCAGGCTCGCGCGCAATTGCCCGGCGAATGCGCGATCGTCGACCACCACGTTCGCTTCGCGCGCAAGCAGCAGACTGAAGGGATCGATGTTGGACGAGCCGACCGTAGCCCAATGGCCGTCGATGACGGCGACTTTCGCGTGCAGGAAGCTCTTGTGATATTCCTGGATTTCGATGCCGGCATCGAGCAGGCTGCCGTAGAGCGCGCGCGAGGCATGGCGCAGGAAGAAGTACTCCACCCGCCCCTGTAGCAGCAGCACCACTCGCACCCCGCGCGCGGCCGCGTCCGAGAGCGTCCGGCGGAAGCGAATCCCGGGCAGAAAATACGCCATCGCGATGATGATCTCGCTGCGTGCGCCTGCAATCGCCTCCAGGTAGGCGTCCTCGATGTCGCGCCGGTGGCCGATGTTGTCCCGTATCACCACCGCCGCGCGTTGATTGCCGGCCGGGGCATTGGGCGCGCAGCGCAGCGCCCACTCGCGCCAGCGGCGGCGAAATTCGGTCCACGAGATGATCGCCCAGAGCCGCGTGACCGCCGCATGCGCATCGTCGACGATCGGCCCGCGCACCTGCACGGCAAAATCCACCCGCGGCGGTACGTGGCCCGGCGTATGCATGTCGTCGATGATGTTGATGCCGCCGACGAATCCGACGTGGGCATCGAGCACCACCAGCTTGCGATGCAGCCGGCGCAGTCGCGAGCGGCGCAGGTTGAAGTTCGCGATGTCCGGCCGGTACACCAGGAGCTGCACGCCGGCATCCTTCATGAGCTGCGCCAATGGCGCCGCCATGCGCCGGCAACCGAAACCGTCGATCAGCACCTGCGTCGCCACGCCGCGCCGGGCCGCGCGCGCGAGCGCGGCTGCGATGCGGCTCCCGGTCGCGTCGTTCTCGAAGATGTAGGTCTCGAGATAGATCTCCTCGCGCGCGGCGTCGAGCGCCGCCTCGAGCGCAGGAAAATACTCGCCGCCGCCGACCAGAAGGCGCACGTCGTTGCCGGCGCGCAGCGTCGTCATACCCGCACGATGGTGGTCGACAAAACCGCATGGTCCGATATGCGCGACCACGGATAGCCGTGGTGCACGCTCGCGCGTCGCACCCGGAAGCCACGCACATAGATGCGATCGAGGTGCAGCAGCGGCAGCACCGAGGGGAAGCTGCGCGCCGGACCGCCGCGCGTGATCTCGAACACTTCCGCCAGGTGCAGCGGTCGGGCGAGGAGCGCGCGCGCATGCAGGCGCCAGTCATTGAAATCGCCGGCGACGATCAACGGCGCATCCGGCGGCACCATCTGCTCGATGCGACGCCGCAGCGCCATCAGCTGATGACGGCGTCCGCGCGCGGTCAGGCCCAGATGCACGCATACGCAATGCAGCGGCGAGCGCCAGGTCGGAATGTCGATCTCGCAATGAAGCAGCCCGCGCGACTCGAGTGCATGGGCCGAAACATCCACGTTGTCCCAGCGCAGGATCGGGTAGCGCGACAGCACCGCGTTGCCGTGATGACCGAGGTCGTACACGGAGTTGCGGCCATAGGCAAAATCCTGCCACACGGAGTCGGCGAGGAATTCGTACTGCGGCTCTTCCGGCCAGTTGGGGAAGCGCTGCGAGTGCAGCTGATGATCGCCGAGCACCTCCTGCAGGAATACCAGGTCGGTGCCGAGCTGGCGCAGCCGTTCGCGCAGCTCATGCACCACCATGCGCCGGTTGAAGTTGGAAAAACCCTTGTGGATGTTGTAGGTGGCGACGTGCAGCGTGTCGATCATGAGCCGCGCCCCGCAATCACGGCGCGCGCTTCCCGGGCGATGATGGGCAGCAGGCGCAGCGCGTCGGCGTTGGTCCACGAGAACACCACACGGGCGGCCTCATCCCACGGCAGCCATTGGTAACGCAAGTGCTCACGCGGAGCGAGCACCACAGGCACGCGCTCTAGCAAGGTCAAGCCGAACACCCGTTCGACATTGTGCGTCGTTCCAGGCGCGAAGCGGCTTCCCCAGCGACGGAAGATCTCGAACCGGTTCTGCACCCGCCAATCCTGCAACGGGTAGCACGCGGCATCGATGCCGGTCTCCTCTCCCACTTCGCGCACCGCGGTCTCGCGGCAGCTCTCGCCGTCATGCAGACTGCCGGTGACCGATTGCCAGAATCCAGGACGGTCGGCGCGCTCGATCAGCAACACTTCGAGCTCTGCGGTGTGGATCACCACCAGCACCGAGAACGGGAGCTTGTAGGCCACGCCCGGCTCTCGAATCAGACGATCAGGACGGGCAATTCCAGGTCGGCCGCAGGCGCGCCGACGAACAGGACCCAAAAGGCCTTGCCTTCGCCGCGCCAGTACTCGGCGGAAGTCTTGAAGATGTCGAGCAGGATGGCAAATCCGTCCGGATCGGTTTGCGCATAGGTGTGGAAGCCTTCGACCCGGATCACCAGCCCCGGCTCGGGCATCCAGGAGGCATCGGTGAGGCAGTCCTCCAGGGCGTCCCAGTTGCGGCCGAACCAGGACGGGAACGACAGCGTGCGGCCGAGCAGCCCCAGGAACTGCGACTTGGTACGCGCGGCGCCGGCATCGACGGCAATGAACGCGAGCCCCGCATCGCGCACGGCAGTCTCCAGCGCGGGCGGCACGACCACGGTGCGGAACACGCCGGACTTGCGGTGCTCGCGCAACCGCGGGGCGAGCGCTTCGGCGCTAATCCCGGATTCGACGGAAGCTGTCGTAATGATCATCCGTGTAGTAGTAGTCCGAGCCGCGGCCGGCGACGATGCGCCGCGCGCCGCGATCTTTCGCCCCCGGCGTTGGTACGGTGTATTCACGATAGTAACCCTGCTCTCTTGCCGGCAAGCGGCGTTCGCGATTGCCGAACACCGCGCCGTCCCTGCGGTACGGAAACGGTCCGCCGCGTTGGATCAATGCAAGCGTGCGCTGCGCTTCGGGCGGCAACTGCGCCAGCCGAACCTCGGCCAGCCCCGGCTCGCCGCGCGCGCAGCCGAAGCTGGCCAGCCCGAAGGCCAGCACGAACAGCAGCCACGCGAAGCGAGCCCATGCGCCATTCATCGCTGCCATGACGCTCGAACCTCATTGCACCTGGGCATCCGGGACGCGTGCGCGGATATGCAGCTCGCGCAGCTGGTGTTCGTCCACCCGATTCGGCGCCTGTGTCAGCAGGCATGTCGCCCGCTGCGTCTTCGGGAACGCAATGATGTCGCGAATCGACTCGGCGCCGGCCATCATGGCGACGATCCGATCCAGGCCGAAGGCGATGCCGCCGTGCGGCGGCGCGCCGTACTGCAAGGCGTCCAGCAGAAAGCCGAACTTCGCCTGCGCCTGGTCGGCATCGATGCCGAGCGCGCGAAATACTTTCTGCTGGATCTCCTGGCGATGGATCCGGATCGAACCGCCGCCGATCTCCCAGCCGTTCAACACCATGTCGTGCGCCTTCGCCATCGCCTTGCCCGGATCGCTCTCCAGCAGCTCTTCGTGGCCATCCGCGGGCGCGGTAAACGGATGGTGCATGGCGTCCCAGCGCTTCTCGTCGTCGTTCCATTCGAACATGGGGAAATCGACCACCCACAGCGGGCGCCACCCGGGCTGCGCCAGGCCGCGCTCGTGCCCGACCTTCGTCCGCAGCGCGCCCAGCGCCTCGTTGACCACCTTGGCCCGGTCGGCGCCGAAAAAAATGAGATCGCCCGCGCCCGCGCCGGTTCGGCTGAGGATCGTTCCGATCACCGGCTTGGACAGGAACTTCAGGATCGGCGACTGCAGTCCCGCCGCGCCCTGATCCACCGCGTTCACCTTGATATAGGCGAGCCCCTTGGCGCCGTAGATCTTCACGTACTCGGTGAGATCGTCGATCTCCTTGCGCGTGAGGCTGCCGCCCTGCGGCACGCGCAGCGCCGCCACGCGGCCTCCAGCGAGCGCCGCCGCGTCGCGGAACACCTTGAAGTCCACCTCGCGCACCGCGTCGGTCAGCTCGGTCAGTTGCAAGGGTACGCGCAGATCCGGCTTGTCGGAGCCGTACAGCGCCATCGCCTCGCGATAGGAAAGGCGCGGGAACGGCTGCGGCAGCTCCACCCCCGCGGCGACCCGGAAGACCTCGCGGACGAGATCTTCCATCATCGCCATGATCTCGCCCTGGTCGAGAAACGAGGTCTCGACGTCGATCTGGGTGAACTCGGGCTGGCGGTCGGCGCGCAGGTCCTCGTCGCGGAAGCACTTGACGATCTGGTAGTAGCGATCGAACCCCGCCACCATCAGCATCTGCTTGAAGAGCTGCGGCGACTGCGGCAGCGCATAGAACATCCCCGGGTGCACCCGCGACGGAACCAGGTAGTCGCGTGCGCCTTCCGGCGTCGAGCGCGTCAGCATCGGCGTCTCGATGTCGATGAAGCCATGCCGGTCCAGGAACTGGCGCGCGGCCATCGCGACGCGATAACGCAGCCGCAGGTTGCGCTGCATCAGCGGACGGCGCAGGTCCACCACGCGGTTCTCGAGCCGCACCGTCTCCGACAGGTGCTCGTCGTCGAGCTGGAACGGCGGCGTTGCCGCGGTGTTGAGGATTTCGACCTGCTCCGCCAGCACCTCGATCTCGCCGCTCACCAGGTTGGGATTGACCGTGCCCTGCGGGCGTTCGCGCACGCGGCCGCGAACCTTGACCACGAATTCGTTGCGCAGCGTCTCGGCCGTCGAAAACGGCTGCGGGCGGTCGGGATCGCATACGATCTGCACGAGGCCTTCGCGGTCGCGCAGATCGATGAATATGACGCCGCCGTGATCGCGGCGCCGATGCACCCAGCCGTACAGCTCCACATCGGTGCCCAGGTGCTTTCGGCTGATCGAGCCGCAATAGTCGGTACGCATGATTCTTCCGTTTCCGTCGCCCGGAACACTCGGCGTGCCCGGCTGCCGGTGCTTCCAGTTTTTTCGCTACCCCGGACCGGGCAACCCAGTCTCGGGCCGACTCGGGGAACCCGATCTTCGGACCGGGGCGCCCAATGTTCGGGCCGGGGCGCCTATGTTTCCCCGGACCTGGGCATGCTCAGCGCTGTCCAGCCTCCGCATGGCGCGCTTCGGCGGCCGCAATCGGCACCGCCCGCTTCGGGTGATCGGTTACGGCGGGGGCAACGACGCCCATCGAAATCACGTATTTGAGCGCCTCATCGACGCTCATGTCGAGTTCGACCACGTCCGAGCGCGGCATCATGAGAAAGAACCCGGATGTGGGGTTCGGCGTGGTGGGCACATAGACGCTGACATATTCGCCGCGCAGGTGGTTCACGACGTCGCCCCCGGGCCGGCCGGTCTGAAATGCGATTGTCCACGAACCGGTGCGCGGATACTGCACCAGCAAGACCTTACGGAATGCCTGTCCCGTGTCGGCGAGAATGGTGTCCGAGACTTGCTTGACCCCGTAGTAGATCGATTTCACCACGGGGATGCGGGCGAGCACACCCTCCCAGAATCGCACCAGTCGCTGGCCGATGAAGTTGGCCGCCAGCAGACCGGTCAGGAACACCACCAGGATGGTCAGAACCGCACCGAAGCCCGGAATGTGGAATCCCCAGAGCGCCTCGGGACGCAATTGATTCGGCAGAAGATCCAGCGAGTGATCCATGGTGCTGATCAGCCAGTTCAGCACCAGGACCGTGATGCCGAGCGGAATCCAGATGAGCAGCCCAGTGATGAAATAACGCTTCATCAGGTTCAGGCGGGAGAGGCGCCGGCGCCACCGGCCGCCGCCCCCGAGCTGCTACCTCCGCTGTCCGCGCTGCTATCCGAGCTCGACTTGCTGCCGCCTTCGCCAGCCTTGCTGCCTTCGCTGGCCTTGCTACCGCCTTCGCCCGTCTTGCTGCCTTCGCCGGTCGTGCTACCGCCTTCGCCGGTCTTGCCGCCCTCACCAGCCTTGCTATCGCCCGCACCGGCCTTGCTGCCCTCGCCGTCTTTTTTTGCGCCCGGCTTCGACGTGCCGTTATTCTTGAAGTCGGTCGCATACCAGCCGGTTCCCTTCAGCTGGAATCCGGCCGCGGTAACTTGCTTGCTGAACGTGCTTTTGCCGCACTCGGGGCAGTCGGTGAGCAGCGGCTCCGCAAGCTTCTGCAGATAGTCGTTCTGGTAGCCGCAAGCGCTGCAGCGATACTCGTAGATGGGCATGTTCGGAACCTCCCGAGGGCGACGGACGATTATAGCGAAGCACTCACTCCAAGGTGTCGCGAATGTTGGGCCGCGTCAAGCATCCTTCAAGCCGGAGCCGGCCGGCGTACGGCTCGGCCGCGGGCTTGCTTGCGCATTTGGCACCCGCCCCAATCTTGGCTATGTTTCAGGCCTCTGGTCGCCGCCACAGCGGCCCGATGCCACCATCGAGGAACCGCCATGGCACAGGATGACACGTTGCAGGTCTGCTGCGGGCATTGCACCGCAACCAACCGCGACGGATGAAGTACAAGGACTACTACCAGGCGCTCGGAGTCGCACGCGACGCCTCCGACGAGGACATCAAGAAGGCGTATCGCAAGCTCGCGCGCAAGTATCACCCCGACGTATCGAAGGAAAAAAACGCGGAAGAGCGTTTCAAGCAGGTGGCCGAAGCCTACGAGACGCTGCGCGACAAGGACAAGCGCAGGGCTTACGACCAGCTCGGCCGTTACCGCAGCGGGCAGGACTTTCGGCCGCCGCCCGACTGGGAACGCCAGTTCGGCGATATTTTTAGCCGCCACAACGACAGCGGCGACAGCGGCGGCTTCGACTTGGGCGAGCTGTTCGCGGGCTTGGCGGGCGGGCGGCGCGGGTCGAACCGGAGCGGCCGGCGCGGCCGGGATGTGGAAGTCACGGCGCAGCTGAGCCTCGAGGATGCAGCCAAGGGCACCGAGATCGCAATCGCGATTCCGGCAGCGGGCGCGGCGAACCGCACCGTGCACGCACGCATTCCCAAGGGAGCGACCGAGGGCCAGAAGCTGCGCGTCGCCGGAAAGGGCCTACCCGGGACGGGACCCAATACGGCGGCTGGCGACCTGTACATCACCGTGGCGCTGAAGCCGCATCCGCTGTTTCGCGTCGAGGGGCACGACCTGCTGCTCGACCTGCCGATCACGCCGTCGGAGGCGGCGCTCGGAGCCGCGGCGGAAATCCCGACGCTCGCAGGCAAGGTGAAGTTGCGCATCCCGCCCAACTCGCAATCCGGCCAGCGCCTGCGCCTGGCCGGTCGCGGGTTGCCGAAACCCGCGAGCGGCTGCGGCGACTTGCTGGCCCAGTTGAAGATCGTCACGCCGCCGACGTTGAGCGAACGCGAGAAAGCGCTCTACGAGCAGCTTGCGGCAACCTCGGCGTTCAATCCTCGCGCTCATCTCGGCTGACGGCCTGCGCGATCGGCGCCGTGGCAACCGGCGGGGATCGATCGATCAAGCTCAACGCGGCAATCAGCCCGGCGCTCGCCAGCACGACGTATGCCGGACCGAACAAGCCGAACACGAGCGGCACGCACATGTAGAAGGCGCGCGTGCCGAGGGAATAGAACCGCCCCGCGCGATTCAGATACGCCGCGACCCGATACGGCGGAAAGGTGGCCGTGTCGGCCGGCAGATTGATCATGTAACCGACGTGATTGTAAAAGCGGATCGCCATCGAGAACATGAAGAAGGCGACGAAGAAGTCCGCCAGCAGAAGCAGCAGGATCAATGCATGGTCGCTTTGCGCGCGGTCGCGTTGGCTTGCGAGCGCGCCGAGCATTTGTTCGAAACGGGCGCCGTCCGCGCCCAGATTGAGCGTCCCTATGACGAGCAGGATCGCGGTGGACGCCATGATGCTCGCGGCCATGACCGAGTTGCGCAGGGTCTGCACGGCCAGCACGTCCTTGCCTGCCTCGCGCATGATGTGCTCGACCCAGCGCATGCGCGCGAGCGAATTCAGACCCTGTGTGGCGAAGCCCGGCTGACGGCGCTCGCGCCGGTCCATGTAGAAGTGATAGATGAGGATCAGGCAGCCGCCGGCGACCAGCGCGGCGAGAAGGTTGAACTTGAATGCGATGTGGATCATGGTTTGCTGCGTCACGCACGCCGGCGCTCGTGCGCGCAAGAACGCCCAGCGGGCGCGCCTCGCAGGCGCCGTGCGTTAGCTGGGTTAGCCGAGTTCGACCGGCACGAAGATCTGGGTGCGGCCCGCGGGAGAATTGCGCTGCACCAGCAAGGCCGCATGCTTGCCCGCCTTCTCGATTGCGGCGCGCAACTCGTCGGCGCTCTTCACCGGCGTACCGTTGACCGAAAGGATCACGTCCCCGGGCGCTATACCCGCAGCAGCAGCCGCCCCGGTGGCCTGCTCGACCACGAGCCCGCCGCTCACACCGGTTTCGCTGCCTTCGCTCGGCGTGAGCGGACGCACCGCGACGCCGAGGCGCGGTTGCTCGGCGCTCTGAGGATTGCTCTGCGCAACCTGCGCCTGCGGCGATTCGCCGACCACCACCTTGAGGTTCTTCGTTTCGCCCTTGCGCCAGACACGGATGGTGGCGGTTTCGCCTGGGCGCACGTCGCCGACCGCGAGCGGCAACTCGGCCGAGCTCTTGATCTCCTTGCCGTTGAAACCGATCACGACGTCGCCGGCCTGCACGCCCGCCTTCTGCGCCGGGCTGTCGGGCGTGACCACGGTCACGAGCGCGCCCTCCGCACGCTTCATTCCGAACGACTCGGCCAGGCTTTGATTCACTTCCTGGATGGTGACGCCCAGATGCCCGCGCGTGACCTTGCCGTACTGTTGCAGCTGGTCCTTCACCTTGATCGCGACCTCGATCGGAATCGCGAAGGAGAGACCTTGGTAGCCGCCCGTGCGGCTGTAGATCTGCGAGTTGATGCCGACCACCTCGCCCTGCATGTTGAACAGCGGCCCGCCCGAGTTGCCGGGATTGACCGCCACGTCGGTTTGGATGAACGGAACGTACGCGCCGTCGGGCAGCGAACGCCACTTGGCGCTGACGATTCCGGAGGTCACGCTATTCTCGAACCCATACGGCGACCCGATGGCAGCGACCCACTCGCCGACTCTCAGATCGGACGCATCTCCCAGCCGCACGCTCGGCAGTCCGGTCGCATCGATCTTCAGCAACGCGATGTCGGTGGGCGGGTCGACACCGAGCACCTTGGCGCGAAACTCGCGCTTGTCGGTAAGCTTGACCGTCACTTCCTTGGCATTGGCGACCACATGCGCATTGGTCAATACCAGGCCATCGGAACCGATGATGAAGCCCGATCCCATGCCTCGCACCGGCGCACGCTCCTGTGGAACGGGCACGCCGAAACGGCGGAAGAACTCGTAGAACGGATCACCCGGCGCGAGCTGAGGACCTTGCGGGGTCTCGCCCACGACGCTGATATTCACTACCGCCGGACCGTTGCGTTCGACGATGGCGGTGAAATCGGGCAGCAGTGCCGGCGAGCCGCCGCGCTGCTTCGGTGCGGCCGCGGCATGCGCCTCTGTGGGCTGAAACCACCCGAGCACATCGGAATGAACAACCGCGGTCCCTGCGCCGGCGACGAATCCCGCCGCAACCAGGCCGACCGCAATCAGCTTGCGGTTCATGACGAACTCCTCGAGCTTCTTGAGGGACGAAGCGCCCGCGCGCAAGCGCGAGCGCAACCCGGGACGAAGCGCCCGCGCGCGAACGTGACTGCGCCGGCATCGGGTGCTTATCGATGCACACTAAGGCAATCCATACACCGTCGAAGTTCCATGCCATGCCATGCCATGCCATGCACGCACGTCGCGGGCCTTGGTCGCACAATTGACACGCGCATCGACGCCGCGCCCGTGCACGATTACGACACGCTGACGAGCCGGGCCGCCATCGAAACCGACGCCGCCGCGCCGGATACCGTATGCGTTCGTCACGCGCCGTGCGCACGCCGAATATGATTTAGCCGAGCTGATCGGGCGGCAGCGGCGGCGAGGCGGCGGCCGTGGCCGGCGCGTCTGCATCCGACTCGATCAGCGCACTATCGCGCGGGTGGCCGGCTTCGAGCCATTCCTGCCATACGCCCAGCAGCACCGCCAGGACCACCGGCCCCAGGAACAATCCCACCGGCCCGAACGCGACCAGCCCGCCGAGCACACCGAACATCACCAGCAGGAACGGGATGCGCGTCGCGCTGCTGATGACGAGGGGTCGGATGAGGTTGTCGACCGCGCTCACTACCAGCGTACCCCACAGCAGCAGGCCCACCCCGGCCATGGTATGCCCGGTCAACAGCAGCCATACGCCCGCCGAACCCCACACGAACGGCGTGCCGAAAGGAATCAGTGCGATCAAGCCGGTGAGCGCACCGAGCAGCACGGGCGCCTGCAGCCCCGCCACCCAGTAGCCCAGTCCAGCCAACGCGCCTTGCACTATCGCGGTGAGCACGATTCCGTACACGACCGCCTTGGTGGTATCGGCGACCGCCTTCACGTAGCCGTGCGAGCGATAGCCGAGGAACCGGCGCAGGATCTGGCGCGCCTGCTCGGTGAGCCCGTCACCGTCGCGGTAGAAGAAGAACACGGTCAACAGCGCGAAGCCCATATTGGCCACGAAGTGGCCCACGCCGCCGGCGAGCATGCCGATCTTGCCCAGCCATGGATCGAGCCACTGCAGCAGCTCGGCACGCAACGCGGCGCGGTCGTTCGAGAACCGGTCGAGGATCGACTGCAGTTGCTCTCCCAGCCACGGGATCTGCTGGACGAACTCGGGCAGGCGCAACGTGCTCAACGCGAGCTCGTCGCGCACCAGAGCGTAGGCGGTACCGACTTCAATGCGCAGAACCTCGATCAGCCACATCATCGGTGCGACGAAGGCCGCCGCCAGCGTGATGGTCATGGCGAGCGCGGTGAGATTAGGCATGCCGGGCGCCAGGCGCACCAGGCGCGCATACACGGGCCAGGTGACGAAGGCGAGTATCCCGGCCCAGGCGACCGGCACGAAGAAGTAGTGCAGCACCTGGTACGAGAGCAACAGCAGGCCGCCGAGGAACAGGGCCAATATGGCGCGTCGGGTCAGCGCGCGCAGCGTCTGGTCTTCCATGGCAAGCGCGGTCGTACGCGCACGGCAGGCAGTCGATCGGAAAAAGGTGTACGGATCATAACCCAGCGCCGCCTGGGGGTCAGGTCTTGCATGTTGCATCCCCACGCGCCCACGCGGCTGGCCGTCATTGCAGCCGGCTCGCTGATCCGATCGTCGCTTCAGACCCGGATGCCGCGACGATCACAACCCTGCGAGCATGATCGAAGCGAGTCACTGGCGCGGGCACCGGCAGCTTTCGAAGCGCGCCTCTAGCAAGCGACAGGCCCGAGCGATTGCGTTGCGTTTCGAAGTCGCGTCGCGCATACTCGACCGCACGAATCCGTCGCCTGCGCGTCGCGCACAGCCGCCTTATGACAACGCCATGACGAGCCGGCGGCGATTCGATTCTGCGCTCGCGAGCGCCCGACCTGTTTCTCGGAGATATGCAATGCCTACCGGTACCGTGAAGTTCTTCAACACCACCAAGGGATTTGGTTTCATCCAGCCATCCGACGGATCGAAGGATGTATTCGTGCACATTTCGGCCGTGGAACGTTCCGGCCTGGCCGGTCTGGCCGAGAACCAGCAGGTAAGTTTCGAGCTCGAGCGCGGACGCGACGGGCGCGTCTCCGCAATCAACCTGCGCGCCATGTAGCAACGCGCCACGGACCGCGCGTGCGCATGCCAGCCGCGGCGCGCACGGCGGCCCGAAAAGGCTGCGCGCACGCAGCCGAAACAGATCCCGCGCGAACGCCCACCCCCGAAGTTCACCGCCATGACGAGCATCCCCGCCCCCGCTGCGGCGCCAGCGCCGCCGCTCGCAATCTCTCACGCGGCATAGCCGGCGCAGACTCAAGGCAGTGGTGGCGAAGCCCTGAACGAAATTCCGCCCGGGCCTCGAGACGCAAGCATCGCGGCTGTTGCGGCCGCGTCTCGCGTGCCTTATTTCCTGCCGTGAGCCGCGCGCGGCTGCGCGCGGGCGTTCCGTGATATTCGAGGAGAGCGCCATGTCGGCCGCCGCAGAGGGCGACATCGTAGCCGCATGCATGGCCCGGGCACGCGCCAAGCCCAGGCGCGTGGTTTTTCCCGAAGGCGATGACGAGCGCATCGTCGCCGCGGCCCGCGCGCTCGCCGACCAGTCGATCGCCAAGCCTGTCGTGCTCGGCACGGACGAGGCGATCGCCGCTGCCGCCGCCCGCGCCGGCGTGTCCCTGGACGGCATCGAGCGGCGCGATCCGGAGCGCAGCGAGCACCTTGCCGCGTACGCATGCTTGTATGCGAGCGCCCGTGGCGGCACGCACGCGCGGCTCGCGCAACGCGCCGTCCGCAAGCCGCTGTTCCACGCCGGCATGATGGTGAAGAGCGCACACGCGGATGCCATGATCGCAGGTGCGACGACGACCACAGGACGCGTGATCGAAGCGGGACTTCTCACCGTGGGCCTCGCGCCCGGAATCCGCACGCCATCGAGCTTTTTCGTCATGCTGGTGCCGCAGGAGGGCCGCAGCCAGGCGTTCGTATTCGCTGACTGCGCGGTCAACGTCGAGCCGGATGCACAGGCGCTGGCCGATATCGCACTGGCTTCCGCGGCAAGCTGCCGCGCCGTGCTCGGCGAAGAGGCTCGCGTCGCGCTGCTCTCTTTCTCCACCAAGGGCAGCGCCCGGCACGCGCGTATCGACAAGATCGTGCAGGCGCTCGAGCTCGTGCGCGCGCAGGCGCCGGATCTGGCGATCGACGGTGAGCTGCAGGTCGACGCCGCCCTGGTGCCGCGCGTGGCGCAAAAGAAAGTGAGCGGCGAGAGCGCCGTGGCCGGGCGCGCCAACGTGCTCGTATTTCCCGACCTCGATGCCGGCAACATCGGCTACAAGCTCACGCAGTGCATGGCCGGGGCACGGGCGATCGGCCCCATCCTGCAAGGCTTCGCCCGGCCGCTGAGCGATCTGTCACGCGGCGCCTCGGTCGAGGAGATCGTTGCGACCACCGCCCTCGTGCTCGCAAGCAGCTAGCGCCGCTCGATCGGCAGGTACTCGCGTGGCGGCGGGCCGTCGTAGAGCGTGAGCGGCCGCAGCAGGATGTTGTTCTCGATCTGCTCCAGCACCTGCACGGTCCAGCCGGGCACCCGCCCGACCGCAAAGATCGGCACGAACAGGTCCTCGGCAATGCGGTTGAGGAAGTAGACCACGCCGGCGTAGAAATCGACATTGACGTTCACGCCGTGGCGCGCGTAAGGCTGCATCGCAGCCACCACCGCCTCGAGAATCTGGTACCACTTGGGCTGGCCCATCTCGCGCGAGAGCCGCTCCACGCCCGCTCGCATGTGGCGCGCGCGCGGGTCCTCGGCCCGATACACGCGGTGGCCGAAACCCATGACCGGCTCCTTGTTCGCGCGCTTGCTTTTGACGTATTCGGCGGCCTGCGACGGCTCGCCGATCTCCTGCGCCATGCGCATGACGTTTTCGGCCGCGCCCCCGTGCGCCGGTCCGGCCAGTGCCGCCACGGCCGCGGTTACGGCGCCGTGCAGATCGGCATCGGTTCCCGCCACCACGCGCGCGGCGAACGAGGAGGCGTTCGAGCCGTGCTCGGCGTGCAGCACCATGTCGATGTCCATGAGACGCGCCGTATCCGCACTGGGTGCGGCGCCCTTGAGCATGTAGAGAAAGTTGGCGGCATGACCGAAGCGTGCATCGGGGGCGACCGGCTCGCGTCCATTGCGGATGTGCTCGTGCGCCGCCACGATCATCGGCACCTGCGAGGTGAGCCGGACGCCCTTGCGCAGGGTCGCCTCGGGCGACTTGTCGGCGGTCTCCGGGTCGAACGCCGCAAGGGCGGAGACGCAGGTGCGCAGTACGTCCATCGGATGCGCAGCCTGCACCGTGCCGATGATGTCGTAGATCGGGCCCGGCAGCGTGCGCGCGGCCTTCAACTCGGCGTCGAACCGATCGAGCTCGGTGCGCGTCGGCAGCGCGCCCTTCAGCAGCAGGTGGCAGGTCTCCTCGAAGCTCGACTGCTGCGCCAGATCGTGGATGGCGTAGCCGCGGTAGCGAAGCTCGCCGGCGCGCCCGTCGATGTAGCACACGCGCGAGCGATCGAAGTACACGCCCTTCAACCCGCGGTGAATATCGATTCTTTCGGCCGACTCGTCCATGGCAGCTCCTTCGCGCGTCACTTGACCACGGTCACCGGCACCTCGGCCATGTGCGCCACCTTGGCCGCGACCGAGCCGAGCACCAGCGAACGAACGCGCCCATGACTGCTCGCGCCCATCACGATGGCATCGCAGCCGCACTTCTGCGCATATTCGACCAGCGCCTCGGCCGGGCGGCCGATGGCGATCTCGGTGTCGTAGCGCACTGCGGCCTCATCCACCATCGCGCGCGCCGGTGCGAGTACCTCCCGTCCCGCGGCCAGGTGCTGCTCCAGCACCTCCTCCGCGGTCAGCAGGTTGCTGACCTCGCCGCTCATCGCCGGCGGCTGGACATTGACCAGCACGATCCGCGCGTCACCAAGCCGGCGCGCCATGTCGAGCGCGTAGCGCACGGCATTCTCGGCGTGCTCGGAACCATCGTACGCAACCAGCATCGTATACACGACACCTCCGTCCCTGCGCGGGGCCGATCTGTGCGACCGGCTCATGCGATCCTACCGCGTGTGCATGCAAGCCGCCAAATGGGAAAGCGGAAAAGCGGGCAAGCGATCATGTCGGAATCCATCCTGGTACTGAACGCCGGATCGTCCAGTATCAAGTTCGCGCTCTACCGAGTGCACGGTGATCGGCTCGGAGAACGGGTGCTCGGCGGCCAGGTCGCAGGAATTCGCGACAAGCCGCAGCTAAACGTAACCGATGCGAACGGCCGCCGCAGCGTGCGGCTTCAGCGCGCCGCGGAGCCGGCAGCCGCACCCGCCCAGGCGCTTGGGCGGCTGCTCGACTGGCTGCAGACAGAGCTCGCCGGTGAGCGCCTGAAGGCCATCGGCCATCGGGTCGTCCACGGCGGAGAGCGGTTCGCGGCGCCGGTGCGAATCGACGACGAGGCGATCCGGGCCTTGCAGTCCCTGGTGCCGATCGCCCGGCTGCATCAACCGTACGAGATCGACGCGATCCTCGCCTTGCGCCGGCGCCGGCCCGGTATGCCGCAGATCGCTTGCTTCGATACCGCATTTCACCGCACGTTGCCGACCGTGGCGCAGCTTTTCCCGTTGCCCCGCGCGATCATCGACTCGGGCGTGCGCCGCTACGGCTTCCACGGCCTGTCGTATGCCTACATCGCAACCCGGCTGCCCGAGCTGCTCGCGGGCCTCCCGGTCGCCGCGGAGCGTGCCCGGGTCGTAGTCGCTCATCTGGGAAGCGGCTCGAGCCTGTGCGCGCTGCGCGGTGGCCAAAGCATCGCCACGACCATGGGTTTCACCGCGCTCGACGGGCTGATGATGGCCACGCGCGCCGGCAGCGTCGACCCCGGTATCCTGCTCTACCTCATGCAGGAGCGCGGTATGAGCGCGCAGCAGGTGAGCGATATGCTGTATCACCACTCCGTGCTCGATGCGCAAGCGAACGCACGCCACGAAACCCGCATCAGCGCCGCGGCCAGCGCGATCCCGGTGTGGGTCGTCCCGACCGACGAGGAGCTGATGATCGCGCGCGAAACGCTGCGCCTGACTGCCGCCTCGCCGTGACCGCGCACGCGAAAGGTGGGAGCCTAGTGTCCTGAGTCCGAGGTTCGTCGCAGCAATCTCGAACATCGGCCCTGAGGCCAAGCGGGCAAAAGTGTCGAAATCGGCGCCAGACGCGAAGCGAACCACAGCCAGGTTGGACACCTGGCGAGGATTCGCGACAATGTATGGCGTCGATTCTCGGCATCTTTTGCGCGGCGAATTTCGGACTCAGGATACTAGGGCGCGGATGCTATAGTGCGCGCACCGCACTCACCGCGCAGGACCCGCGCTGAATCCCGACGTACTTCTGCTAGCCGCCGCGGCGTTCCTGCTCGCCGGCTTCGTCAAGGGCG